>JAFOFP010000193.1 GCA_017387285.1 Lachnospiraceae bacterium | reverse complement strand
TGCAGGTGCCTTGTCCACAAATCTGGGATTAGCCAGCATTCCCTCTGCACGGGAGATCTCAGCCTCCAGTTTCTTCACCTCGCCGGACAGACGCTCACGCTCCTTGTCCAGATCAACCAGATCGGCGAAAGGCATGTAGATAGCTGCGCCGTGGATCAGTACAGAGGCATCATTGTCTGCCACACCGGTCTTATCCGCCTGAACCAATACCTCGCTGGCAGATGCCAATGAAGCGAAGAACAGACTTCCCTGTGCGAAGATCTTTCTGATCTCCTCATCTGCGGAAACCAGTACCACCTTTGCCTTACGGCTGGGTGCCACGTTCATGGAAGTACGCAGGTTACGGATATTGCGAACTGCATCCTTGATGGTCTCCACTGCCTTTTCATCCTCGGCAAAGTTCCACTCCTCCTTGAAAGAAGGCCACTCGGAAACCATAATGGACTCTTCCTTATCCTGCAGGTTGCAGAAGATCTCCTCGGTGATGAACGGCATGTAAGGGTGCAGCAGCTTCAGAGACTGGATCAGTACCGTCTTCAGGGTCCACAGTGCCGCAGCCTTGGTCTCATCGTCATCCTTCCAGAGGCGAGGCTTAACCATCTCGATGTACCAGTCGCAGAACTCCTCCCAAATGAAATCATAAACCTTCTGCAGGGCGATACCAAGCTCGTACTTGTCCAGATTCTCGGTCACATCCTTGGCCAGGGTATTTGCCTTGGACAGGATCCATTTATCTGCAGCGGTCAACTGATCCAGAGAGATATCCTCTGCATTGGCCTTCTCAATATTCATCATAATGAAACGGGATGCATTCCATACCTTGTTTGCAAAGTTACGGCTTGCCTCCACGCGCTCATAGTAGAAACGCATATCGTTTCCGGGTGCATTTCCGGTGATCAGGGTCATACGCAGAGCATCTGCGCCGTACTGATCGATGATCTCCAGAGGATCAATACCGTTGCCCAGAGACTTACTCATCTTTCTTCCCTGAGAGTCACGAACCAGACCGTGGATCAATACCGTGTGGAAAGGCTCCTTTCCGGTCTGCTCAAGACCTGAGAACATCATACGGATAACCCAGAAGAAAATAATATCATAACCGGTTACCAGCACATCGGTGGGATAGAAATAATCCAGCTCATCGGTCTTCTGAGGCCAGCCCAGTGTGGAGAAGGGCCACAGTGCGGAGGAGAACCAGGTATCCAGAGTGTCCTCATCCTGTACAAAATGAGTGCATCCGCACTTAGGGCAAACGCCGGGCATTTCGCGGGCAACAATGGTCTCACCGCACTCTGCACAGTAATATGCAGGGATACGATGTCCCCACCAAAGCTGTCTGGAGATACACCAGTCACGGATACTCTCCAGCCAGTGGAGATACGTCTTTCCAAAGCTCTCGGGAACGAATTTCAGACGTCCGCTCTTCAACGCCTCGATGGCAGGCTTTGCCATCTCATCCATGCGAACAAACCACTGAGGCTTAACCATGGGCTCGATGGTGGTATGACAGCGGTCGTGGGTACCTACATTGTGGCTGTGAGGAACAACCTTAACCAGCAGTCCCATCTCATCCAGCTCTTTAACCATCAGCTTTCTCGCCTCATAGCGATCCATACCGGCATATTTGCCGCCGTTTGCATTGATGGTAGCATCGTCATTCATCACATTGATCTCAGGCAGATTGTGGCGCTTTCCAACCTCGAAATCGTTAGGGTCGTGTGCCGGGGTGATCTTTACGCAGCCGGTACCGAACTCCTTATCTACATACTCATCGGCAACCACGGGAATCTCGCGGCCAACCAACGGCAAAAGAAGCATCTTGCCAACCAGATGCTGATAGCGCTCATCGTCGGGATGAACCGCAACCGCAGTATCACCCAGCAGAGTCTCAGGACGGGTGGTGGCGATCTCAACAAACTCGCCCTCGCTGCCGATCACGGGATATTTGATGTGCCAGAAATTACCTGCCTGCTCCTCATGCTCTACCTCTGCATCGGAGATAGAGGTCTGACAAACAGGACACCAGTTGATGATTCTGGAACCCTTGTAAATATAACCTTTCTCATAGAGGCGGATAAATACCTCCTTAACCGCATCGGAACAACCCTCGTCCATGGTGAAACGCTCTCTGTCCCAGTCAGCAGAAGATCCGAGGCGTTTCAGCTGATTAACGATACGATTGCCGTACTCCTCTTTCCACTCCCACGCATACTTAAGAAACTCTTCACGGCTCAGATCAGCCTTGTCAATGCCTCTCTTTTTCAGATTCTCGATTACCTTTACCTCAGTTGCAATGGCTGCGTGGTCGGTTCCGGGCTGCCACAGCGCACTGTATCCCTGCATACGCTTATAACGAATCAGGATATCCTGCATGGTATTGTCCAGCGCGTGACCCATGTGCAGCTGTCCCGTAATATTGGGCGGGGGCATCACAATAGTAAAGGGCTTTTTGGACTTATCCACTTTAGCCGCAAAATACTTCTTGCTCATCCATTTTTCGTAATTCTTTCCCTCGATTTCCTGAGGATTATAAGTTTTTGCCAGTTCTCTCATTTTCTTCCTCCTTAACACTAAACGCTGAAAGACGGCCGTTTCGTGCTGCATATGGCTTTCTTTCTTCGTAAAAAACGCCCTCTGCAGAAATATCTGCAAAGGGCGCATATCGCACGGTACCACCTTTGTTTACCGATGGAATACCGGAAGCCTGTCCGGTCTCCGCCAATCGGCATCTCTTGACTGTTAACGTCAGTTACCCGTCATCGCCTACACAATCATCGCTCCACCAGGATCACATCTCTGCTCGCCTGTGCAACCGAAAACCTTCAGCTATGCAGCTCGGAAGCTACCTTCTCTCATCGTCTGTGTGAATGACCTTTCAGCCCACGAGTCATCCTCTCTGGTCACTGCAAACAAGATACTCCTCTTCGTCAACGCCTTTCCTATTTCTCAAATATCATAATCTTGAAATGTTGTTTTGTCAAGATACCAATGGTGCAATCTCCGTAAAATTGTAATGCTTTTCCTGTTCTGACATACCCTTCATCCTAGTCTTCCAACACAAAGGCATGCTTGTCATCCCACACATACCGATAAATCAGACCGCACTGTCCGGACTGCGTCATGTGATTTTCCGAAATATAATAACGTCCGTTGCCGCAGGCATATAAACCGGTAGCTCCATGGGGAAATCGCCATCCTCTGACACCGGTGGGCTCATGAAGCCTGCCCTCCTGAAGCAGTGAAAGAACTTTCCCCTCCTCACGCAATCCCTGCAACGCCTGTACCTTCGGAGCGACTCTCTGATCCACTGCGTAAAGATCGTAGTTGGGATATTTCTCCTTCTTACCATAATACACCGCCATCAAATAGGCCTGCTTGTATGGATCGTACTCCAGATTCTGCACTCCCCATGTGGTGTTCCCCGTAAACACAAAGAACTTCTCTGTGGGATTCTCCGGTCCGTTTTTGTGCATAGCCGCCTGGCTGAGCGGCGTCTCATATTGATTCCATCCGTCCGTATCATAGCAGAGCATGATCTGATGGTCATTGTCATCCCTGGTCAGATCCCCGTAAATACCGTAACAGACAAACAGATATTTCCTGCTATCAGCCGCCTCGCCGAACATAGGTCCAAAGGTAATGCCATCGATACCGCTGCAGCCATAACGATGATCCACCGTCTCTCCCCGCCGATCAACGCCAACGCCCCGGTAGTCATCCACAACCGCTTTCAGATAAACGCTGGTCATGATCCCGTCTCTTTCCGCATCCATATCCATGTGGTCGATCTTATCCACATCGAAGATCGCTATGTAAAAGGCATCCTCCAGCTCCATATCACGATCTAAACTGTTCAGAATATTTCGTCCGATCACATCATGCTTATACTCCAGAGAACCATAGACACGACCGTCCTCGCCGTTGAACGCAATACAGCCCAGATGCCCCATGAGGCCATCCACACTGCCCACAATCTTTCCATCCAGCGTACTCTTGATCAGCTTAGTGGTAAAGGAATAATAAATATAGCCTTTTCTCTCATCAATGGCAATGCCCTGGATATGGCAGGTTCCATGCCCCCAGGTGCCGGTATAAATCGGTGGTTGCATCCTATGCCTCCTTTATGACTTTTGTCGCAATAAAGCAAGCTCTGTTTGAAGTTCTTCCAACAGGCGGTCTTTTTCCGCCAGCGCGGCCCTCTGCCGATCGATTTCCACCTTCTGTTGATCGATTTCCACCTTCTGTTGATCGATCTCCACCTTCTGTTGATCGATCTCCACCTTCTGTTGATAAATCTTATCTATATTTTGGTCAATCAATTCTTTCTGCTTATCGATCTCTGCCTGCATCTCATCCATCATATAAGTCACTGTATTACTGTCCATGATCGCCAGTTCTTTTGAAAATAGACCCATCATATCCTCCACGCTCTCGCACATCTCATAGATCTGCTGATACATAGCCTTAAACTCCGGAGATGCCTCGATCAATCGAATAATATCCCCGGGATCATCACTTCCCAAAAACAAAAGCCATGCATTCAGACGGTTACTGATATCTAT
>JAFOFP010000192.1 GCA_017387285.1 Lachnospiraceae bacterium | reverse complement strand
TTCACCGGTGCGGGCAAAACCAAGACCATTGTTCTCTATGACAATCTGGTGGAGGCTATGACAGCGGATGAGATCTGCGCGGTCTTTGCCCACGAGATGGGACATGGCTTACATAAGGATACCGTGAAGAACAGCGTGAAAAGTTTTCTGATGGTGATCATCATGGTTGTCCTGGCATGGCTGACCGTCCGTTACCCGGAGATCCATGAGGATTTTGGATTTGCGGGCGTGAACTATGGCTTTGCCCTGATCCTGCTGATGCTGGTGGAGTTTGCCTTTGTTTCGCCGCTGCTTTCCCTGTGGATCAACGGTTCTACCAGAAAAGCGGAGTACCGTGCGGATGCACAGGCGGTGAAGGATGGGTACGGCGAGGCATTGATCAGCGGATTAAAGAAATTGTCCAGAGATAATTTTGCCCACCTGGCGCCGGATAAGCTGCTGGTGGCTTTGGAGTATTCCCATCCTACCCTGAGCCAACGAATCGAGGCCATCGAGAAGCGGATGAAGAGCGAATGAAGGTGCAATTGCGTGCCTTTGGTCGATGAAATATTACAGGATTATTAATTAAATTACGATTGTATTACAAATTGCCCGAATGGATTGACAGTGGTTGATTCTTCGGGTAATTTTATTGTATAAAATCGCTTGGGGCGCAGTGGGTCGTGGACGACATAAACAACGGATCCACATGGAAACAGGGAAAGTGAGGGGATACGAATGAAGATGCAGTTGAAAAAGCGGTGGAGAAAACTGGGGATACTGATGGCGGTGGTTATGGTGATGTCGGCCTGCAGTCCGTCGGAAAAAACGGAAGTTACAGGAGAAAATGTTTCGGAGACAGGGACTGAAAGGGTTGAGGGAACGCAGGACGTGTTCGGTGAGGAACCGTCTGAAACAGAACAAAATCAGATAGAAACAGAACAAAATCAGTCGGAAACCGAACTGAGTCAGCCTGAGACGGAGCCGAGTCAGCCGGAAACCGAGGATGCTCCGGAACCGGAAAAGCCGGTTTACCAGCCGACCATCGGACAACTGGGGGAGCAGGTGGAATATCTGGATTCGGAGGAGCTTGCATTGAACGGAATGACATCGGTAAAGACGGACTATCTGACGATCAATCCGGTGAATAACGTCAGCTATGTGGTTTGTGAGGGGTATATAGAAATATATTATTGTGGCATCTATTGTGGATATTTTATGGATACCTATTACGGAAAGACTGCGTGGACCGGCGATGGGAGAGATGAGACCAATCGCATGTTTGGCGGAGCGAGAGAGCGGACGGTGTCCCTGGATTGGGATGTGGAAAGGGTGAACCCTTATCTCAAGATGGTCTGCAGCTATGATGCGGAAAGCTTTGGGGATGTGGGGACGATGACCGATTTTCAGAAATGGGGAGTCTATGAAAATGCCGGCGAGTGGTACGGGCGTGATCTCTTTGGCTGGGGTGCGCTTTTTGGTATGGAAAAAACGGAGTGTGGATATGTGCTTTGGCTTTCCAGAGGAATGGTGAATGAGGAGCTGGCGAGAGAACTGATGTCGGCGATCAAGCTTGATGGAGATAGCTTTACGCAGGCGGCGCGGGACGCAATGGATAGCTCTGCCACAAAAGCGGAGCATGCGTATGCGATTAACGACTTGAAGGCACTGGCCGAAGAAGGCAAGGTTACCCTAAAGATCACAGATGGTGATTTTACTTATGTTGTGCCCAAGCCCTATGTGGCGATCAAAGAGGGCGAGGACTGTTGGGGAATCTATCAGTTTGTCCGCTTGGTCGGCGCACAGAAAATAGGGCAGGTTTCGATTCGGAATGCGGTTGATGAGGCGGCGGGAACGAAAAGCACCCTGCGAGCGGTGTTCAACGATGAACAGCGAAAGGGATTTGCGGGAAAGGCTGCGCAGGAAAATATGATGGATGATTTTTGCTGGCTAAGCACCACGATGGTTTTGTCTGATGATGGCCAGAGGGTGATGGAGATTGAACGGCTGCAGTTTGGGGATACAGAATATGCACCGGAAGGGTGGCAGGATGCGGCTTGGGCAGAGTTTGAAGATTATACATCTGTTGAATGGGATAATATTGAGATAAATCAGTATTCTGGCTTTCTGGATCGGTTGGTGGTTACCGGCGGAGAGGGCGGTTGGAATGGGATTCGAAAGTCTTATCCTACCGGTGATTATGACTTGGATGGAAAGACGGATCGACTGTATGCAAGACCGGGGACAAAACGATACCGCGATATTTATCTGTTTCTTTCCGGTGGTGGGGTAATACTTCTTCGGGAGCAGGACTATATCAGTTATACGGTTCGGTATGACTTGGAAGGCTATGATTGGGATGAGGATGGTCTCCCGGAAATCACCTGCCTGATTTGTCATGATGGGGGATCGGGAGGTCCTCTCTATTCTATCGAGGTATATGATCAGTTTGGGCCTGAT
>JAFOFP010000191.1 GCA_017387285.1 Lachnospiraceae bacterium | reverse complement strand
TTCTTTGGACATGCCACCTGTGCACCGAGGGCAGCTCCGTAGCCGTAGCCCATGGTTCCAAGGCCACCGCTGGTCAGGAAATTGCGGCTGCCTACATGGTGAATGAACTGTGCTGACCACATCTGGTGCTGACCTACGTCGGTTACATAGATCGCATCCTCTCCGGCCTTGGTACAGATCATATCAATGATCTGATGGGGCTTCAGTGTGGTGTCACTGTCCTCAGGAACATAGTCCTGAGCCTGCCATTCTCTGATCTGCTCCATCCACTGAGGATGACGTCTCTCTTCCACCTTGGGAAGGAGCGCGGTCAGAATATCCTTCACCTGACCGATCATATACTCATCGGCACGAACATTTTTATGTACTTCGCTCAGATCAATATCTATGTGAACGATCTTTGCCTTCTTCGCAAACTTTCCGGGATTTAATGCCACGCGATCACTGAAACGGGTTCCGATAGCCAGAACCAGATCCGCATTGTCAATGGCCATGTTGGTGGTCAGCAGTCCATGCATACCGATCATACCCAGATTTAATGGCTCCTTGTATCCCAACACACCGGCTGCCATGATGGTGTAGGTGGCAGGGATCTCCGCCTTATTGATGAGCTCACGAAGCTCATCCCCTGCCTCAGAAGCAACCACACCTCCGCCGTAATATACCACAGGCCGCTCCGATTCATTGATCAGTGCTGCCACACGGTCGAGAACCGCCTCATCGATCTCCGTCTCAAACATATCCCTGACAGGCTGTGCAGGCTCATAATCCCACAGAGCCGCAGACACATCCTTGGGAATATCCACCAGCACAGGGCCTTTTCGTCCCGTCTGGGCGATCTCAAACGCCTGACGCATCACATCCGCCAGATCCTCCACCCGATCTACCACAAAATTGTGCTTGGTGATGGGCATGGTGATACCGGCGATGTATACCTCCTGAAAACTGTCTTTACCCAGACCGGAGGTGGCTACGTTTCCGGTGAATGCCACCATGGGAATACTGTCCATATATGCGGTTGCAATACCGGTAACCAGATTGGTCGCTCCCGGTCCGCTGGTTGCTAAGCATACACCCACCTTTCCGGTAGCGCGGGCATAGCCGTCCGCAGCATGGGCGGCACCTTGCTCGTGGGCAGTCATCACATGATTTATCCGATGCTGATTTTTGTACAGTGCATCGTAGAGATTGAGCACTGCACCTCCGGGATATCCGAAGATCGTGTCAACACCCTGCTCAATGAGCACCTCCACAAAAATATCTGAACCTGTCATTTTCATACTCTTCACTCCATAACTGCACCTTTATTTGCGCCGCTTACCAGTCTGGCATATCTTGCCAGCCATCCGGTCTTGACATTGGGCTCATGGGGCACATAAGCCGCCTTTCTTGCTGCCAGGACCTCATCGCTGACCTCCACATTGATCTGTGCGTCAGGGATGTTGATGGTGATGATATCGCCCTCCTCGATGAGTCCGATAGGACCGCCGGAAGCCGCCTCGGGAGCTACATGGCCGATGGATGCGCCACGGCTGGCTCCGCTGAATCGTCCGTCAGTAATCAGTGCAACGGTCTTGTCCAAATTCATTCCCGCCAATGCGCTGGTGGGATTGAGCATCTCACGCATACCGGGACCACCCTTGGGACCCTCGTAACGGATCACAACCACGTCACCGTCAACGATCTTGCCATTGTAGATGGCCTGGATCGCCTCATCCTCGCTGTCAAACACTCTGGCAGGACCGCTGTGCCTGAGCATCTCAGGCGCCACGGCGCTTCGCTTAACCACACAGCCGTCAGGCGCAATATTTCCCCAAAGGATCTGGATGCCACCGGTAGCACTGTAAGGATTGTCGATGGGACGGATCGCATTGTAGTTCTTTACATAAGCACCCTCAATATTTTCTGCCAAAGTCTTTCCGGTAGCGGTGATCACGGAGGTATCCAGATAACCTCCCTTCACCAGCTCCGACTGCACTGCTGCCACACCGCCTGCCAGGAACAGATCCTGCATATGGGTGGGGCCTGCCGGTGCCAGATGGCAGAGATTGGGCACCTTCTCGCTCATCTCATTGAACAGATTAAGATTTAACTCCACTCCTGCCTCGTTTGCGATGGCCAACAGGTGCAGCACACTGTTGGAACTGCAGCCGAGAGCCATATCGCAGGCAAGGGCGTTGCGGATAGATTTTTCATTGATAATATCACGGGCCTTGATATCTCTCTTTACCAGCTCCATGATGGCCATACCGGCATGCTTAGCCAACTGCATACGGCCGGAATGAACGGCAGGAATAGAGCCGTTTCCGGGCAATGCGATGCCCATGGACTCGCAGAGACAGTTCATGCTGTTTGCGGTGTACATCCCCGCACAGCTTCCGCAGCCGGGACATGCACCGGTCTCACATTCATGAAGCTTTGCATCATCGATTAGGTCAGCCTTTCTCGCTCCTACTGCCTCGAACAGTTTGGACAAAGAAACCTCCTCGCCGTTGTACAGGCCGGCCATC
>JAFOFP010000190.1 GCA_017387285.1 Lachnospiraceae bacterium | reverse complement strand
CTGCAAAGACGGCCCCTATATGGTTCGCCCTCAGAGAGATCGTTTCCTTGAGGATCTTTGTACTACCCATCGGCGGGATGCATTCTGGTTGGATTTTTATCTGAACAAGGTGAAAACCTTTGATGATTTCCAATCCTGGCTATCCGATTCAAATCCCACCGTCTTTAAGATCAATCTGTATTTCCGGGATGAAAAGAGCAGATCCGAGATCCCTTCCATGATGAAGGCCTTTCCCGACCTGTTTGTCTGCCATTCCCCCGGAGGCGATCTGGAGATTACCGATGTACATGCCACCAAGGGCTTGGCTTTGATTGCTCTTGGAAAACATCTCGGCCTTTCTCCGGAACAGATGATCGCCTTCGGCGATACCGACAATGATATTGATATGCTGAAAACCGTTGGCATCGGTGTTGCCATGGCCAACGCCCGTCCCGAAGCTTTGGCTGTCGCTGACCGTGTTACCCGTTCAAATGACGAGGACGGTGTAGCGTGGGCCATCGAACAATGGGTGCTCAACCAACCACACGAGGTATAATTATGAACAACTTAGTTTTTAACACCCTGACCATTATCGTGCTGGCGATTTTGATCCTTTCCACATTGATCGGTATGCAAAAGGGTCTGATCCGGACGATTCTCTCCCTTTTCTCCATCGTTATCTCACTGATATTGGCTTGGATCATCTATCCCCATGTATCCGGTGTGTTGGGTGAATTCAGAGATCTTCACCAGTTTGTCTATGAACCGGTAAACGAGTTTTTTGCAGAACAGATCCCCGAACTGATCAACGGCGTCATGGAATCTGCCGGCAGCGAGGAACAGACCTCTCTGATCGATCAGCTTCCTCTGCCCCAACTGATCAAGGATACGCTTGCCCTGAACAATACCACCGCAGCTTACGAAGCTTTGGGCGTGAAGAATTTTGTTGAATATCTCTCGGTCACTGTGACCAAGCTGATCATTCAGGCAATCTCCCTGCTTCTGACGCTGCTCATTTCCATCATCGGTCTGCACCTGTTGATGATAGTGACGGACTTGGTGGCAAAGCTGCCTGTGATCAACTCCCTCAATCGCCTGGGCGGTGCCATTGCCGGTCTGGCCACCGGATATCTGATCATGCAGATCGTCTTTCTGGCCATCACCACCTTCTCCGGCACCCAGTGGGGCATAAAACTGATGCAGCAGATCAACGAGAGTCAGATCCTGACTTTCCTCTACAACAGCAGCGCCATGATCAAGATGATCTTCACCGAATTGACCAGCCACCTCCAAGCGCTGGTGAACGGTCTTGAGGGTTGACAAGTTAATGGATTTCGGCTACAATAAAGCCTGTTGATCCTAATGCCTCCTTAGTTAAATGGATATAACAAGCCCCTCCTAAGGGTTAGTTGTGAGTTCGATTCTCGCAGGGGGTGTTTCGCACATTACAAAAGCCGAAATCCTGGACTCAGGTTTTCGGCTTTTTGCTAATCTATCCGCAATGTTCAAGCAGAAAGGATGTCATCACTTTTATGCAATATATTATCTCATTTTTGGAGGGGATCATCACCTTTATCTCCCCCTGCCTTCTCCCCATGCTGCCCATCTACATCTCCTACTTTGCCGGAGGTGATGAACGCAGTACGAAGAAAACCTTGACTTGTGCCACCGGCTTTGTTCTGGGCTTTACGGCGGTCTTTGTCGCCATGGGCACACTGGCCGGAACACTGGGCAGCTTCCTCTTACGCCATCAACAGACAGTAAACATCATCTCCGGTCTGGTGGTGATCCTGTTTGGTCTGAATTATCTGGGTGTCCTTAAATTCACCCTGTTTCGCGGCAGTCGTCGGACGATAAACACCGATCATTTAAGCTTTTTCTCTGCAATTCTGTTTGGTGTGATCTTCTCCGTGGGCTGGACTCCCTGCGTGGGTGCATTTTTAGGCTCCGCCCTGATGCTGGCCTCCCAGCAAGGACAAGCAATGACCGGCATGCTGATGCTGCTGTGTTATTCCTTAGGTCTTGGCATACCCTTTATCCTCAGTGCACTGCTTATCGATCGGCTAAAGGGAGCATTTAACTTTATCAAGAAAAATTATCGTGTAATCAATCTAATTTGCGGTGTTTTCCTGATCATCGTCGGACTGATGATGATGACCGGAACACTGGGACGACTTCTGGCGATTCTGTCATAATCAATTTATGAGGCACATTTGACAAGCTAAAGACGTGGATGGAGAACAAAGAAAACATGGACAATAAAACTACTAAACAAAATAAAATTATGCTACCGATTCTTGCGGCCGTATTGGTGTTGCTGATCGTCTGCGCATCTTTCCTTTATGACCGGCTGGGGGACTCTGTCGAAACCAATCCTCTGGCTACTCAGAGCAGGCTCGACAAAGCAACGGAGGCCAATACCGAAGCCCCTTCTGTCTCTGAAACAAGTGACAACACTTCCACCACTTCTGCCAGCACAGAGTCTACAGAAAACTCCACGGAACAGCCGCGACTCATGGCCTATGATTTTACTGTTTGTGACGGAGAGGGCAATTCGGTTCACCTTTCCGACTTCTTTGGGAAACCCATAATTCTTAATTTCTGGGCCAGCTGGTGCGGCCCCTGCAAAAGCGAAATGCCGGATTTTGATGATGCCTATCAAGAATATGGTGACGATATCCACTTTTTAATGATCAACTGCACCGACGGTTACCGAGAGACTGTGGAGACTGCCAAAACCTTTATCAGCGGTCAAGGCTACACCTTCCCGGTATACTTCGATACAACCTCCGAGGCAGCTTACACCTACGGTGCCTCCGGCATTCCTCTATCTTTCTTCATTGACGCAGATGGATATGTGGTAGGTTATTGGCCGGGAATGTTGGATCAAGAGACGTTGCAGCTGGGGATTGATCTGATATATCAGCCGTAAAGAAAATGAGGGGCAATTGACCCCTCATTCTTTATTCTCTCACTCACCCCAACTGATTCCGATCTCCACATCATCGCGGATTTCACACATTTCTGCACTGTCACGCCCTGAAATGAACTCGCCAATTCCCTGACTCATACCATACTCACCGGCATAGATGATTCCAGTCTCGTCATATACCCCCAACCAGAAGTATCCCGTTCTGAATTCATCCAAACCGCCGCCAATGGTTCCATAAGAATTGGTTAGCGAATAGACTATGGCCAATTTTCCGTCCTTACTTGCCATTTCTACGGATACAGGTGCACGTTCCCAATGCGTTATGGTTTTCCCGTAGCGATCCCTCAGATATTCTACGGCGATTTCCTTTTCGTCCAGTTCTTTATCGACCACAAATTTCAACTCATGCTCACCGTTCTCATCGGATGCCACCACAGCCATCTTCCCTTCTGCCAGCATCGGAGCCACCACATTTTCTCCGACAAAAACGCGTAAGATCTCCGGAATACCCTCCACATCGCAGGTTATCAATTCCAGCTTCTGTTCCGGTTTTTTCTCTTCCAGATCAATCACAGACAAATAACATGTTTGCTCTTTTGCCGTAAACACATACAGGTACTTTTCGTCCTCGCTGACTGTAATCTTCAAAAGAGCTTCCTGCGGGTTGATCTCACAGACCAGTTCCGGCATATTTTCTGTCAGTGCCAACTTCACCTCACCATTGATCTCTTTTACCTGATAACCAATTCTTCGAACTCCATATCCCTCTTCAAAAATTTCTGCTGAGGGACGGCCACCTTCCTTCAGGCGAAGATCCACCGCATAATACAGATTCCTATCCGTGGCCTCACTAACAGAATAAGCAACTACGGGCGATCCGGTATTCACCTTGTAAGCCATGCCCCGGCACAGGTTTTCCTCCGGATTGCCGGATGGCTGTGCATTAACCCAATGTCTGGCGTTGCTAAATGCTGTGAACTCTTCATATTCCGGCACAAATCTTCCATCATTGTACTGTCTATTCTTTAATCTGTGTTTCTGTACCACTATGCCTTTTACCGACAATGAATAAAATTCCATACTGTTGTCGTATTGCAAACTTGTGCCGTAAATGGCGATCTCAATTCTCGGCTTATCCTTGTCATCCAGTCTCCACCGATCAGTCTGCTCCTGCTGATACAGACGGAATGCAGATTCGGTATCTATCTCACTTCCAACCGCATACTCCGTCGTCCAGCTCAACCGACCATCAAGAACGCCCACCGGGATAGACAACTGTATCCCTTCCGCCGCTGACTTATCCCCAAAGCTGTTGAGTTCCTCCACGGTGACCTGTGTCGCTGTTTTCCCCAGACTCGCCGCACCAACAGCCACAAGGCACAGCATAACTATCAGTAAAATTATTGATATTCTAAGACTTTTCCTCATGACTGCTCCTTTCCTATATGGT
>JAFOFP010000189.1 GCA_017387285.1 Lachnospiraceae bacterium | reverse complement strand
ATGGAAGAACCGTTGACAGGAGTTTTTGCTGTTATGAAATCAACTTTGACAGAGGAAATACTACTCGTCCAGTTTTACGGTCTCTTTCATTGCCACCGAGCAAGCAACATCGCCCAGCACGTTACAGCAGGTAGCACCCATATCGCAGAGGGTGTTTACGCTGATGTATACGCCCATGATACCTGCGGGCAGACCAGCGATGGCAGCCAGTGCTGCGAAGGAAGCGATAGCGCCGCCGGGAACTCCGGGGGTACCGATACTCAGCAGAGTGTTGGCCAGCATAACGACGATCATCAGGCCCAGATCGATTTCAACGCCGCAGGCATTGCCGAAGAATACGATCATGAAGGACATGAGGATGGATACGGCATCCATATTTACGGTTGCACCCAGAGGCAGTGCCAAAGAGGAGATCTCATTGGGCACACCCAGTTCATCTGCACAGCGCTTACTGATGGGCAGAGTTGCGGAACTGGAGCAGGTGCCGAATGCGTTCAGGGCTGCGGGCATTACCTTAGTGAAGAACTCACGCATGCTTACCTTGCCGACAAACTTTACGATGCCGCCGTAAACGATCACTACATACAGGAACATCACCACATAGAGAACCAGCAGAGTCTTAGCCAGAGCCAGAATGGTGTCCAGACCGTTGGAGTACATAACCGTTGCGATGGAGCTGAATACTCCGATGGGGGTAAAGTACATTACCACGGAGATGATCTTAACGGAAATCTCATTGACTGCGTCCACAACCTTTACGAAGGGTTCAGCCTTTTCCTTGAGGCTTAAGCAGGTAACGCCGATGATAATGGCAAATACCAGAACCTGAAGCATGTCGCCGTTGACGAAGGATGCCACGGGATTGGAAGGGATCAGATTCTTTACGGTGTCCAGCAGGCTGGTGAACTGGGTGGCATTGACGTCAGCCTCCATCATCTCGATGGACACGCCCTTACCGAAGCCCAGTGCACGGGGCAGGAACAGACCTAAAAGGCTGGCAAACAGGGTGGTGCCGGAGAAGAACAGCAGAGACTGGAGACCGATCTTACCGGTCTTTCCCACGCTGCCGATATTCATGATACCCATTACCAGTGAGCAGAACACCAGAGGGAAGATCATCATGCGCAGTGCATTCATGTAGACGGAGCTTACCAACTGGATTACGGGCAGTGCCCAATCAAAACGTCCGGGCATCAGCAGACCGAACACAACGCCCAGAACCAGACCGATACCGATGGCGATGGTCAGGCTGACAGGGGCTTTCTGAGAAGATTTTTTCATTTTTCTCTCTCCTTTTTCATTGTTGTTTTGGTGAAATTAATAAAACCCCGTCTTCCTTAACAGAAGACGGGGTAAATATCCCGTGGTACCACTTCTTTTTACCCCAAACATCGGGGCCTCATTACGGTATCTGACAATACCTGCCGCTGTAACGGGCGGTTCCCGTCGTGACCTTAGTGTGATGCACCTCGACACGCGGCTCCGGAGCCATCTTCCCCTGATACTTGTCCATCCCCTCTCAGCCGTGGGGGATCTCTCTGTAAAACTGTCCTTCAGGTTACTCTTTCCTTCATTGCCTTGTGAATGTGGATGAAATTGGGTTAATTATACGGTTGTTGACTACAAAAGTCAACAAAATTTTATATGAAAATGCAAAAAAACAAAAATTTTTTACTTGAACACGAACTGGATCTGTCAGGGACCATAGAGATACCATGGTAAGGCACATCCAATAAAGCTTGAAATGCCTCGTTTCAAAAAATTAAGAATTCATCATATTTTGATAAAATCTTACGGTTTGGGATTGCGTAAAGGGATATATTTTAGTATAATAAATATTGTATACAAAGTACGACTGATGGAGGTTTTATGAATAAACTGACCCTTAAAGCCTACGGTAAAATCAATTTGGGTCTGGATGCGTTGTCGAAACGGCCCGACGGGTATCATGAGCTGTCGATGATCATGCAGACGGTAGATATATATGATGAACTGGTATTTAAGCTGTCGGACAAGCCGGGGATCCGCCTGACGGAGGAGTTTCGGTTTGATACGGAGATTGACGGAGAGGAAGGCCGGATGGTCGGTACCTCCGATGATCCGGAGTCCGATGAGGCGCAGATCGATCTGTCCACCATTGTCCGCGCAGACCACACCAATCTGGTATGGAAGGCGGCCAATCTGCTGATGGAGGAGTTTAAGCCGGAGAAAGGTGTGAGGATCCACCTGATCAAGCGGATCCCCGTGGCAGCGGGTATGGCCGGCGGAAGCAGTGACTGTGCAGCCACCTTGAAGGGACTGAACCAGCTGTTTGGTCTGGGGCTGTCACTGGAGGAGCTGCAGGAGAGAGGTGTCAAGCTGGGAGCGGATGTTCCCTATTGTCTCCTTGGCGGCACTGCCCTGGCGGAGGGCATCGGTGAGAAGTTGACGGTGCTTCCTGATATGCCGGAGTGTGTGTTAGTGGTGGCAAAGCCCAGTATCGGTATTCCCACACCGCTGGTATTTAAGTATCTGAAGGTTTATGAACTGGAGGAGCATCCCGATATTTACGGAATGAAGGCGGCTATCGAGGCCGGAGATTTGAATGGTGTGATCCACCGATTGGGCAATGTGTTGGAGACGGCAGCCATCCCCAACTTCCCTGTGGTGGGTGAACTGAAGCAGGCCATGAGGGATTTGGGCGCGCAGGGTGTGCTGATGAGCGGCAGCGGTCCCACGGTGTTTGGTATTTTTCCGGACAAGTCCTCTGCACAGGCGGCGGCGAAGGAACTTAAGATGAGAGAACTGGCGGCGCAGGTGTTTGTGACCGGACCCTGTACCCCTTGATAAACGGAGGTTTCCCATGGAGAACGAACTGAGAATCACAATGGACGATTATCTTCCCCTGCGGGATGTGGTGTTTAATACCCTGCGGGGAGCGATCCTCAGGGGCGATCTGAAGCCCGGACAGAGATTGATGGAGATCCAGCTGGCCAATCAGCTGGGCGTGAGCCGTACCCCGGTTCGGGAGGCGATCCGCAAGCTGGAGCTGGAGGGACTGGTGAAGATGGTGCCCAGAAAGGGCGCTGAGGTTGCCCAGATCTCCGAAAAGCATCTGAAGGATGTGCTTGAAGTGCGCTCAGCGCTGGAGGAGCTGGCCGGAGAACTGGCCTGTGAGCGTATGACCGCTGAGGAACTGGAGCAGTTAAAGGAGATCAACCGTCGGTTTATGGAGGTCATCGGAAGCGATGATATTACCGCCATTGCCAACGTGGATGAGTCATTCCATATGGTGATCTACGGAGCTACCCGCAACGAGCGCTTGACACAGATGGTAAATGCACTGCGAGAGCAGGTGTATCGCTATCGTCTGGAGCATATCAAGGATAAGGCAGGGCGGGGAGCCCTTGCAGATGAGCATGCGGAGATCATCCGTGCGCTGGCAGACCGGGATGCGACCAAGACGAGAAAATGCATCCGCGGTCATATTCTGCAGCAGGAGACTACGATCAAGGGACTCTTAAAGAGAGGATGAGACGATGACATTTAAGGAGCGTTACTTAAAGGGCGAGATCCCCTTTGAGGAGATCGATGATTATATTATCCGCTGGAACGAGAGTGATGAACTCTGTACGCTGAGAGAGTATTTGGGACTCAACGCGGAGGAAGAGGATGTCTGGATCGATGTCAGCGATGAGGCACTGAAGGAATTGCTGGACAAGCAGAGGTAGCAGGCTAAGTTGCATGGCTTATCAAAATAAATCCGAAAATGAGCTTAGGAAAATAGCTCGCCCAGCCACTCCAACAGTTTGAATTTCACGACGATCCGCGCATTGTCGGTGAACAGGCAGTTGTAATCGTCTTCGGCTAAAACATTCTGCAGCTTTGTCTTGGATTCGTCGGGGACGATCCCGCAGGTCAGATCCACAAAGCACAGCTGAGGATAGAGGACGCACCACCAGTTTGCCCCGTCGGCATTGCCGATGCAGACCCGGAGGGCATCATAGTAGCCACAGGGAAAAACCATGTCGCCGTAGGCTTTGTTTGGGAACCAGGCGGTTTCGCAGGTTGCTGTCACCGGGTAGGTGTATCCTTCGGAAGCGATTACCTGAGCGGCGGCCTGTTCCAGTTGGGAGAGGTGGTCAGCCACCCATGCACCGGTTTCGGATTTGTCTGCTGTATCCGGCAATGAGGAGGAAAGTGTTTCCAGGATGGCGGTCTTGACCTTCAGTTTCAGGGCCTGGTCCTCGGGCGAATCGCTGTTGGCCAGCACATGGAGGCGGAAAACTTCCTTCGCCAGAGGTGAGGATGCTTCCCGGACGGTGAAGGCGGATGTGAGGAAACACAGGAAAATTCCTGTGCATAAAATGGACAGGGCAATACTATATTTTTTCATAGAGGGTACTCCTTCGGACTAAAATGGGAAATTTTTCCATGTAGGATAGTTGGAGTATGACCTATATCGGCAGAAAATATGCAGACGGTTTAAAAACATATTTGACAGCTGTGCGGGGAACAAAGAATTGTTTGACAGCGGGCGATGCCCGGAAGGGAGACAGACATGAGAAAGAAAGCAATAGCCGTTTTGTTTGGTGGACAGTCATCGGAGCATGAGGTATCCTGTATCTCGGTGGTGACCATTGCCAATCATATCAATAAAGATAACTATGAGGTGCATCTCGTCGGCATCACCCTTGAGGGGAAATGGGTGTTGGTAAAGGATGTTGAGTCCATTCAGGACGGAAGCTGGAAAGAGAGCAAGGTCAGTGCGGTGCTGTCACCGGATGCGACCCATCACGGATTGATCGTTACCGATGAGGCGGGAAGCCGGATCGTGCCCATTGACGTGGTATTCCCTGTACTTCACGGGCTTTACGGAGAGGACGGTACCGTGCAGGGCATTCTGGAGCTGGCTCGGATTCCTTATGTGGGCTGCGGTGTTTTGGCATCTGCGGTTTCCATGGATAAGCTATATACAAAGATCGTGGTGGACACCCTGGGCATCCGTCAGGCAGCCTATGTGCCGGTATATAGCCGGGATCTGAAGGATATGGCTTCTGTAGTAAAGAAAATCGAGGATAAGTTTGAGTATCCTGTTTATATTAAGCCCTGTAATGCAGGCTCCTCCAAGGGCGTGAGCCGTGCGGTGGACAGAGCTGCACTTGAGGAAGGACTTCTGGAGGCAGTGAAGCATGACCGCAAAATTTTGGTGGAGGAGTGCATCGTAGGCCGTGAGGTGGAGTGCGCCGTGCT
>JAFOFP010000188.1 GCA_017387285.1 Lachnospiraceae bacterium | reverse complement strand
CTCCGCCGCCCAGTTGCTGCAGCTCTTTCACCGCCTTCAAGGCTGCAGGCGTCGCTGCATTCCCCAGCCCCAGCAGATCTGCTGCAAAGCTCAGGGAAATCGCCTCCGTGGCCGGATGATCCTCCGGAATGTGCGGAAACAGCCAACGGACTACCGGTCTCATCAGGCGATTAATCTGTTTCAGCAAGCCTGCCTGTTTTCCCACTTCCAGCAATCCTGTCCAGACACACATGATCCCCAGCATGGTCAGAGATAACTCCACTGCCGTCCTCCCCCCGTCCAGAACTGCCCGGGTAAGTTCTTCCGCCTTTCCCTGCATAAGCCCCCAGACAACACCCACCACCAACATGGCCGCCCAAAGATAATCCAACATCGCTATCCCCCTTCCGGCATCTGCAACAAAAAAACCGCCAGTGAGGCTCTCCACCACACTGACGGCATTTTACCTTCCCTATATTTTATTGTTCATTCCTGCCAAATATACCGCTCCGCAGTACCTGCATTTCAAAGGCGGTCTCCCATCACTCCGGTCTTCCCGGTCTGCAGGAGCATCCGATACCCAGGCCACCATGTCCAACATGCGCACACAGACCAAGGGTCAGATCATCACAGAGAACCTCCATACCGGGGAATGCCTCCTCAATCTCCTTCACCCATCCGGCTGTGGTCTCGGGATCTGCACTGGATGCAGCCATCAAGTACACCTCACCTCTGTCATACCACTCTTTAAAACGGGTATCCAGCGCCCGACGCATGGCCTCGATCATCGTCTTCCGGGCATTTTTAAATCCATGGCACTTTTTGTAGGTATCAAGCAATCCGGTCGTCAACTGCAGAACAGGCTTGATATTTAGTACGGTAGCCACTGCAGCAGTCGCCACACTGATCCGGCCTCCCCGCTTTAAGCAATCCAGATTTTCCACACCGATGTAAATGATCATGTTGTCGCGATCAGCCTCGATGGCCGCTTTGATCTGTGCAGCAGAATAACCTTCTGCCACCATCTCCATCGCATCCATAATCGTTCGCCGCAGAGGTGTGGCCACTCGGCCGTGATCCACCACAAACACTCGCCCTTCATACTTGTCTTCCTGCGCGAAGGCTGTAGCCACTCCACAGGAACCGCTAAGTCCACTGCTGATGGGAAGATACAAAATCTCCTCATACTCCTCAAGGACCCGATCCCACAACTGCATCACCGACTCCGGCGACGGCTGGGAGGTGGTGATCACAGCTCCTCCAAGGAGTTTTTCAAAGAACTCCTCTCTGGAGATCGTCGTATTTTCATAATAGCATTTTTCTTCGATATAAAAAGGCATGGGAAGAACAAAAATCCCAAACTGATCCGCTTCCTCGGGCGTAAATCCACTGTGACTATCTGTCACAATACCTGTCTT
Source organism: Lachnospiraceae bacterium (assembly GCA_017387285.1). Classification (GTDB taxonomy): domain Bacteria; phylum Bacillota; class Clostridia; order Lachnospirales; family Lachnospiraceae; genus RGIG423. The sequence goes on along the minus strand of JAFOFP010000188.1, from coordinate 5,568 downwards.
TTTCATTATCTGCTTCGAAAAAACCTTTCTGCTTCTTTTCCATATTCTGGACACATAAATGCATTTTCATTCTAGCACATAATTTTTAGTTTTACAATCGAGAACGCAAAGCTTATAAAAAGTTTAGAATTTTTAACAGGAATCTAACATTACCCATCGACAGCACCTGACACCCGGTATCACTCCACCGTATAATAGTGATTCATGTCCGTGAATGTCTGGTAAACCAACTGTTCCGTGCTCAGTTCTACCTCTATGGGTCTCACCAGACTGATCTCCCTGTTCACCTCGTCAATGACCCGTTTCAGACCGTCCAGAGAACTCTCCTCGAAGCTTCCTGTCCGATAATATCCCATGGTCACATGGGGCGTGAGTCGATAAGGCAGGCGGATGCTCTCATCCCGCTGGAACAAGTTATACAGGGTCATCAGCCGTTCACAGTTTTCCTCATCCACAGGCGCCAGGCCAAGCACCATACTGGTATTTCCCATATTGAAGAGATAGGAGGCCTTCATCCTGATCTTCGCCACCCCATCGGTTTTAATCGCTCTCAGCAACGGACGGGCAACCTTTTCGCTGGCTGCCATCTGCTCAACCAATTCCGCGGAAGGAACACCGCTCTTCAGATCGTGAAGAGTCATATGGAACGTGGGCTTGTCCAAAGGCTCCGCCAGCATATGCCCGGCAGCCGCATACAATTTGTCCTGAATCTCGCCCAGACGAGCCTTTGTCTCCTCATCCAGCAAAAATACCAGTGTATTTCCGCAGTATTTCTCCTTGTACCAGTTGCCCTCCGGGTTATCCGGATTGGTCAATGTACCGTCCGGATTTACCTTTGTGCCCAGATTACCGTTGGCAGTAAATCGGCCGTCCGCAATGCGCAGACTGTCTTTCGCCCGCCACTCCGTGCGAAGCGTAAATTCCTGTAAGGTTTCTACTCGTTCCATAGCATAATCACCTCTCTTTATCTTTGATCCAACTACTCTCTTTTGGCGGTCATATATTTCCCTCTTTCATTTTACCTCCCAGAAAGCAATCTCGCAACCCAATATTTCTCTTTTATTATGCTGTTTTTACAGACCGTTTGCGGGGAGATTCGAACTCCCGGTGCGATTTCCCGCACATTGCCTTAGCAGGGCAACACCTTCAACCTCTCGGACACGCAAACATAACTGCCCCTTGCGGGGCAAACCACCTCATCACCGGTGTTAAAACGAATTAATTACTAAAATATCATCCAACGGCACGCCGAACACTGCCGCCAGCACCACCAGATTATCCACTGTGGGAATGGCTGTGCCGTGCTGCCACTTGTAGATGGCCTGCGGCGTCGCAAACCCAAAGATATCCTGCAGCGCCTTTACCGTCAGTCCCTTCTGCTGCCGCAGCCGGGCAATGTTCTGTCCGGTTTGAGTCATGTCAATAACCGGCAATTTACACATTTTCTTTTCCTCCTGTTCCGGCAAGGCCGGTCAGGAGGTTTTCTCCTGACGACTCAGCCTGCCTTAAAATTATAGATTGGTTTTAAAATATCAATGACATCCACTGATTCCTTAATCACATCGATGATATCCTCGAGGGATTTATAGGCCATGGGTGCCTCATCCAGTGTCTCCTCACTGACTGACGTGGTATAGATCCCCGCCATCATAGCCCGGTACTGCTCCATGCTCAGGGTCTCCTTCGCTGTCCGTCTGGACATGAGCCGTCCTGCTCCATGAGGTGCAGAATAGTTCCACTCAGGGTTCCCTTTTCCCACCGCCAGCACACTGCCATCCTTCATGTTGATGGGAATCAATACCTTCTCCCCGTCATGGGCAGCGATGGCTCCCTTTCGCAAAATCATCTCATCGGTGTCAATATAGTTGTGGATGGTGTGAAACGCCTCTCCTCCCACCAGCCCGGCCCGGTCAAGCAGAACCTCCGCCATTTTCTCCCGGTTTCTCCGGGCAAACTCCTGGCAGATCTCCACATCATAAAGGTAATCCTCCAGATACTGCCCATACAGATAACATAAGTCCTCCGGCATGGTAGTCTCCCGTGCATTCCATGATATCTTTTTTAATGCATCCTGGATCTCTTTCCGTCTGCCGGTGGCCTTGTACTCCTGAATAATGGCATCTCTCTCCTGAAAATAAGTCTCTTTTCCCTTGTTCAGGTCGATGGCCAGCTGCTGATAAATCTCTGCCACCTGCTTTCCCAAATTCCGGCTTCCACTGTGGATCACCAGATATGCGGTGCCATCTCCGGCTCTCTCCACCTCTATAAAATGATTTCCACCGCCCAACGTCCCCAGACTTCTCTCCAACCGCTTGGTATCCTTCAGGCTCCGATAGCACCGAAGTCTCTCCAGATCAAACCGCTCCTGTCTGCCCTCCCATACATTTTTCCCGGAAGGCACATAGTGCGCAGCCTCATCCAGTTTCGCCAAGTCGATCTCTTGATCTCCCAGACAGACCGTGTACATCCCACATCCGATATCCACACCCACAATATTGGGCACTGCCTTATCATGAACCGTCATGGTGGTCCCGATGGTACAGCCCTTCCCCGCGTGTACGTCGGGCATAATGCGGATCCGGCTGCCCGCCGTAAACTCATAATCACACATTCTGGCAATCTGATCGATAGCCTCCTGCTCCACCACCTTGGCATAGCAGATCGCCGTGTTTACCTTTCCCTTAATCTCAAACATTTTTCTCTTCCTTTCCTCTAAATCAAAACACCCAAGTAAAAAGACCGTCCACCTGTGCGCACACACGATAGACGGTCTCTGAAATCGTTTAACTATACTCCAACTCCAGCCTGAGAAACCAAGCCTCACAACGATCCACGTTTTCGCCCTATCCTAAATGTGTACGCAAATACAAGCTCTGGGGTGGTATCCAGTGCTTTATCGAGTCGTTCACTACTAAGATAATCAAAAACGTGAAGTGTATTCATCTGTCGCTGCTTCCTTTCCTCGGGCCGACTGCCCTCTTTTCATTGTCAATTTCACTATAACATAAGTTCGGCGGTTTGTCATTATACTTGCGGTATAAATTTTGCCTAATCCATGCTCACATTGACTTTTCCCCCGTTGTGGCTTATAATTTCCATAATATCCCCAATACTTAAACTATACTTTATTTACGAGGTTTTCATGATATACCGCAACTCACGCCATCCATTTAACCACCTGCACTTTACTCACCCCCCGCTCGGGCCACGGCTCTGCCGCCGACTTCTGATCCCTGCTCTGAGTCTTCTTTGTGTGCTCACCGGCTGTCAGCATCAGATCGATGCCACCCTGCCGCTGGACGAGCCTGCCATTGAGTTTCTCATGGCCCAGGGAGAGCTTGATGCCGGAGCGGCAGCTGCGGACATGCACTCCATCGCGGCATCCCGGGAAGCGGAAGCTGAGGCCTCCAGAGAGGAGTCCCGTTCCATCGAGGAGTCTCTGATCGCCGAGTCCATGAGCATTGCTGCGGAGGAATATGCTGCTTATATCGCTTCTTCCGAGGCCGAATCCAGAGCCATGGAGGAGTCTCAGCTGTTGGAGTCCATCGCCGAGTCCATTGCGAGCGGTGGAGAGCCCACCGGCATTTTGGCGGCCGGCAAGGTATCTACCTTGAAGGAATCGGAGCTTCCCAAGCTGCGCAGCCTGTTTTCCAACACCGTTATCATCGGAAACTCTCGGGCCAGAAGTATTCTGGACAGCGGTATTCTGACAGAGAATGAGGTCATTTTCCAGTGGGCCGCTACCGTAGATGAGATGATGGATGTGACCCTCCAGGGCGCACGGCTCTACCGGGGAAAGGTTCTGTTTATCCTCGGTGTCAATGATTTGGGCTATTATAAGGCCAATGTGGAGGGCTTTAAGCGGGATTATCGGGCACTGATTGACGCTTACCGTGAAATCAATCCCGACTGCGAGATCTATATTCAGGAAATCATTCCCATCCACGAGGCATATCGGTATCGCTGGTACAATATGGATAGGGTGGTTGATTACAATGCCGCTCTGCGGGAGCTGTGTGCAGAAAGCGACTGTACCATGGTCAGCTCTGTCAAATACGCTTTTGAAGAGTTCCTCTCTGACGACACCGGAGCCCACTATGACCGACGCTACCATATTTACTGGGCACAGGAAATGGCCAATCAGATGGGACTGTGGGGGGATGCGCAATGAATACAAATAGGACAACAGCACCGATCTCCAATGGCAGAAAAAAGAATAATACCCGCAGCCTTCTCCTTACTGAAACTCTGCTCATTCTTCTTCTCATGGTTGTCATGACTCTCCTGCTTTACCAAAAGGATCCCCGCCCCGATGTCACGGAGACCGAGGTAGTGGAGATGTTCGAATCAATGGCAGAGGATGCCTCGGTTCTCCCGGGAGGTACCCTGCGCCTTCGCCGTGTCTTCGGCCTGAATGCAGCCGATTACGACCTGATGGTGTACTACATGCCAAAGGAAACCATGGACGTGTGCGAATTCCTGCTGATCCGGGCGGACGAATCCACCATTGACAGTGTCCGCAGCGCCATGGAGACCCGCATTGCTTCCCAGCTGGCAGCCTTTGACCACTATGGGGAGCACCAGACTGAATTATTAAACGAAGCCGTCATTGAATCCTTCGGCAACTATATCTGCCTCATCGTCTCGGAAACTCCCGACAAATGGCTGACTGCAGTGAAAACACTGCTGGAGGTGTGAGATGATATTCAGCAGCCTGACTTTTTTATTGATCTTTCTCCCGATCACCTTGTTTCTCTACTATATTGTTCCATACCGGCTGAAAAACGCTGCCCTCCTGCTGTGCAGCCTTATTTTCTATGCCTGGGGTGAGCCGATCTACATCGTGCTCATGCTCTACAGCATTCTGGCTAATTACGTCTGCGGCCTGCTGATGGACAACCATCCCCACTCCCGCAAACAGATCCTGATCTTCGGCATATTGATCAATCTGTTTCTGTTGGGATTTTTTAAGTATGCCGGTTTCCTCACCGACAGTTTCAACCGGATTTTCGGACAGCTCGGCCTGACTCTGCCCACCAGAGAGATCGCCCTGCCCATCGGTATTTCTTTCTATACCTTTCAGGCACTTTCCTACCTGATCGATCTGTACCGGGGAAAATTCCCTGTTCAGAGAAGTCTCACCCGGTTTGCCCTCTATATCACCATGTTCCCTCAGCTCATCGCCGGTCCCATCGTCCGATATGAGTCCATCGCGGCGGAACTGGAGAGCCGCAAGCTGTCTCTGGCCAGATTCGGCAAAGGCTCCATGCAGTTTATTGAAGGTTTAGCCATGAAGGTGCTGCTGGCCAACCAGATCGGTATGATCGCGGACGAAGTGCGGGCACTGACTAACGTATCTCCTGCGGTTTTGTCCAACAGCCTTGCCGTCTCGTCAGGATCCCTTTCCACCATCACTGCATGGATCGGTTCTCTGTCCTACTTTTTCCAGATTTATTTTGACTTTGCCGGTTATTCCCTGATGGCCATCGGTCTTGGCCATATGCTGGGCTTCACCTTTATCAAAAACTTTGATCATCCCTATCTGGCAGTCAGCGTCACGGAGTTCTG
>JAFOFP010000187.1 GCA_017387285.1 Lachnospiraceae bacterium | reverse complement strand
GTATGATGGAGACGGTGGTGGGAGCTATGAGAGGAATGGGCTTCTCGGTTCTTCCCATGATCGTTTCCCTGGTTGGTATTTGTGGTTTGCGTCTGATTTATATTGCCACATTTTTCCGGATGGAGCAGTTCCACAACATTCAGTCACTGTATTGGACTTATCCCATCTCGTGGGCGGTGACCTTTGCGGCTCATCTCACCTTCTACTTCCTGGTGAGAAGGGGGATGGAGAGGAATTTGGTAAAGAGTAAGCAGTATTCGTAGGGTTATTTACCTGAAGGAAAGCAAAATAATGACTAAATCTGAGGAGCTGTCAATTTCAAGAACAGCTTCTTTTTTTTCCGCATTTGTCATGAAATTCCCCATTTATGGGATTGCGAAGTTGAATTTTGTCTAAAATAAAAAAAGAATAGGTGGCATTTCGACAAGAATTGTGTTATACTATTAATTGGCGCGTTATGCGGTTGCAGAGGAGATGATGGGAACATGGCAGAGGACTTACAGAAGGCCAGTCTGTGGAAGCGGATTTCCGCAGGCCTGTTTGACTGGATTTTGACCGGTATTCTGGTGGTGGGATTTGGTTTCCTGCTATCCTGGATATTGGGTTACAATGACTATAATCGCACGCTGAATGAGGCCTACGACCGCTATGAGGCACAGTACGGTGTCATTTTTGAGGTGACCGGCGAGGAGTATGAGAGGATGTCTGCAGAGCAGCGGGCTGCATACGATGAGGCCTACAGTGCCCTGATCGCCGATGATAAGGCCATGTATGCCTATAATATGGTGTTAAATCTGACACTGGTGATTGTTTCTCTCGGCATTTTGGCAGGGGTGATGGTCATGGAGTTTTTGGTTCCGCTGATGCTCAAAAACGGACAGACCCTTGGGAAAAAGATTTTCGGGATCGCACTGATGCGCACCGACGGGGTAAAGATAAACACCATGCAGCTGTTTGTGCGTACCGTCCTCGGGAAGTATACCATTGAGACCATGATTCCGGTTCTCATTATATTGATGATTTTCTTCAACATGATCGGCCTGTTGGGAACACTGATTCTGGGAGCGATCCTGCTGGTGCAGCTGATTCTGATGGGGGTTACTCCTACGAATTCGCTGATCCACGATACGCTGGCCGGCACGGTGGCAGTTGATTTTTCCAGCCAGATGATCTTTGAGACCACAGAAGAGCTGATCGCCTACAAAAAGCGGGTTCACGCAAAGATGGCAGCAAAATCAGACTATTGATTCCATAGCGGACAAAGGATATCCGTCATCATAGATCCGTGGGATGCGGGTTTACGGTGATCAACATACAGCTGTCGGTCATCGATGGCAAATAAAACTAAGAAACGGGAAGGAAATTCTATGAAAGTTGTATTGCAGAATCTGACGAAAATTTTCCCCAGCCGAAACAAGAAGGTTAAGGGAGAGGTCGTTGCGGTGAACGATTTTACCTTCGAGATCCCCGACGGCAAACTGATCGGCCTGCTGGGTCCCTCCGGCTGCGGTAAGAGTACCACTCTTTACATGATCAGCGGATTGCAGAAGCCCACCAGCGGAAAAATCTTCTTCGGTGATGATGACGTGACTGAGCTGTCCACCGAAAACAGAGGTATTGGTCTGGTATTCCAGAACTATGCCCTTTACCCGCACATGACGGTAAAGCAGAACATTATGTTCCCTCTCCAGAACCTGCAGGGAGCGGACAAGCTTTCCAAGGCTGAGATGCTGGAGAGAGCAGAGACGGCTGCTAAGCTGGTACAGATCGACGACCTGATGGATCGTAAGCCCAGTGAGCTGTCCGGCGGTCAGCAGCAGCGTGTGGCCATTGCCCGTGCGTTGGTAAAGATGCCCCGCGTACTTTTGCTGGATGAGCCCCTGTCCAATCTGGATGCCCGTCTGAGACTGCAGACCCGTGAGGAGATCCGCCGTATTCAGAAGGAGACCGGCATTACCACCGTATTTGTAACCCACGATCAGGAGGAGGCTATGAGTATCTCCGATATGATCGTTGTGATGAAGCTGGGTGTGGTACAGCAGATCGGTAAGCCTCAGGATGTATATGATGATCCCACCAATCTGTTCGTAGCAAAATTCCTGGGAACGCCTCCCATCAATGTATTCAATGGCCGCGTAAAGGATGGCACAGTGTACATCGGTGAGGACGCTGTGGTCACCGGCACAGATGTGTCTGACCGTGAGGTGATCATCGGTATCCGTCCCGAGGGCTTTGAGCTGGATGAGAACGGCCCTCTGCAGTGTACCCTGAGCAACGTGGAGGTTATGGGCCGCGACGTGAGCATTGTATCGAAGAATGATGCTTCCGTAAACCCCGTGATCCGTTCCATTATCAATTCCGATCATAAGATCGATACGACGGTGGAGACCGTTCGCTACTCCGTAAAGCTTCACAAGTTCTTCCTGTTTGACAAGGAGACTGAGGAGCGTATCTATTTCGAGGTGAAATAATATGGTAGATAACAAACAACAATGGAAGGCATGGATATACCTGTCCCCGGCCATCGTTCTGCTGCTGATATTTACCGTATGGCCCATTTTTAATACGGTGAGAATGGCTTTTCTGGAGAATTACAGCGGCCTTCAGGCTGCCGGCGGCAAAACCTTTGAGTTTGGTATTCAGAACTTCGTCAAGGTGGTCAAGTACCGTAAGTTTGTCAGCTGTCTGAAAAACACGGTTATTCTCTGTGTGACGACGGTTCCGATCTCCACCCTGCTGGCTCTTTTGATCGCGGTGGCACTGAACTCCATCAAGCCTTTGCAGAAGATTTTACAGACCATTTTCTTCCTGCCCTATGTAACCAACTCCATTGCCATCGGTATGGTATTTGCCGCCATGTTCAATATTGTCGGCAGCTTCTACGGAACGGAGAATGAGATCGTGGTTACGGCAGGTATTGTCAATAATGTGATCGAGTTTTTGGGCGGTAAGACCATCAACTGGATCAACTACGGTTCTACCTACACAGCCAATATGATCGTAATGATCGTATATATCGTGTGGAATGCACTGCCCTTCAAGATTCTGGTTCTTCTGGGCGGTCTGCAGAGTATTAACAAGCAGTATTATGATGCTGCCAAGGTGGACAGCACCCCCAGACGGAGAGTGTTTACCCATATCACCGTTCCGCTTCTTTCCCCCATGCTGGCCTATGTCATTATCACCGGCTTCATCGGAGGATTTAAGGAGTACACCAGCATCGTCGGTATTTTCGGCGAGAACATGGGACCTGCGGACGATGCGGGCAGACTGAACACCATGGTAGGATTTATCTATGACGCGCTGGAGACCAACAGCCAGGGCCGCGCCAGTGCGGCTGCACTGATCCTGTTCGGCATCATTCTTGTGGTTACCATGATCAACACTCAGGTAAGCAAGAAGCGCGTGCATTATTGAGAGGTGACCTATGCCAAATAAAGATAACATGACTACAATGCATGAAAAAGACATAACGAAGGAGAAATCCAGGCAGAAGGTCGTAAAGCTGTTTGTTCAGGTTATGGTGTACGCATTTCTGGTTGCCATGGCGATCATCGTGCTGTTCCCCTTCTACTGGATGATCATTTCCTCTCTGAAAACGCTGGATGAGTATCGTATGAGCGTGCCCACCTTCTGGCCGAAGACCGTGATGCTGAGCAACTATGCAGAGGCATTCACCACAGCCAATCTGGGCAGACTGTTTGTCAATACCATGATCGTCGGTGTGATATCCACACTGCTTTCTCTGGTGATCACCGTGCTGAGTGCATTCGCATTTGCCCGCCTGGAGTTCAAGGGCAAGGATCTTCTGTTCTCCGCGCTGCTGGCGACCATGATGATCCCCGGTGAGCTGTTCACTATCACCAACTACTCTACGGTTACTCAGTTTGGTTGGATGAATACTTACACCGTACTGATCGTACCTTTCCTGGTCAGTGTATTTTACATTTACCTGCTTCGCCAGAATTTCATGCAGATTCCCAATGAGCTGTATCTGGCGGCGAAGGTGGACGGAACCAGCGATCTGAAATATCTGTGGAAGGTTATGGTTCCTCTGGCACTGCCCACACTGATCTCCATCACTATTCTGAAGATGATGGGCGCATGGAACTCCTACATTTGGCCCAGACTGGTAGCCAACGACGAGGCCCACCGCATGATCACCAACGGTCTGCGAAACGCCTTCACCGACACCACCGGCGATGTAAATTATCCGGTTCAGATGGCAGCCGTTGCCCTGGTTTCCGCACCGCTTTTCCTGGTATTTATTTTCCTGAGAAAATATATCATGGCGGGCGTGAGCCGAAGCGGTATCAAAGGTTGATTACAGAGCAAAATAATATATACTCTGAAATCATAGATGCAATATCAACATATTTAAAAGGAAGAAAGGAAAAAGCTATGAAGAAAAAACTTGTAGCAGTATTGCTGATGCTCACCATGCTGGTAACGATGCTGGCAGGCTGTGGTGAGACTCCCGGCAAGACCGAGACCGACGCACCTAAGGCAACTGAGGCTCCTCAGGAGACTCAGGGAGGAAACGAAGAGGTTAAGAAGCCTGTTGGCAACTTTACCGTACCCGAGGGTGGCTATGATGGAAGCGCAGTGACCATCACCTTCTACAACACCATGGGCTCTAATCTGAGCACCGTATTGGAGCAGTACATTGTTGAGTTCAACAAGCTGTACCCCAACATTACCGTTGTCAGCACCAACGTTGGCGGATATGATGATGTTCGTGACCAGATCAGTACTGAGATCACCGTAGGCAATCAGCCTAACATCGCATATTGCTATCCCGACCATGTTGCTCTGTACAACCTGGCAAAGGCTGTTACCACTCTGGATGAGCTGATCGCAAGCGACATCACCGTTACCAGAGCAGACGGCACCACCGAGCCTCTTGGTCTGACCGACGAGCAGAAGGCAGATTTCATTGAGGGTTACTACAACGAAGGTAAGCAGTTCGGCGACGAGCTGATGTACACCATGCCTCTGTCCAAGTCCACTGAGGTTCTGTACTACAATAAGACCTTCTTTGAGGCAAACAACCTGACCGTTCCCACCACCTGGGCAGAGCTTGAGGATGTTTGTGCTAAGATCAAGGCGATCGATCCCGAGTCCATTCCTCTGGGATACGACAGTGAGGCAAACTGGTTCATCACCATGTGTGAGCAGTACGGCTCCCCTTACACCAGCGCAAACGATGATCATTACCTGTTCGACAATGACAAGAACCATGAGTTCATCAAGATGTTCAACAGCTGGTATCAGAAGGGTTACCTGACCACTCAGACCCTGTACGGCGCATATACTTCCGGTCTGTTCGTTTCTCAGAACGGTGTTAAGAGCTATATGTCCATCGGTTCCTCCGCAGGTGCTACCCATCAGCGTCCCGCAGCAAATGCTGACGGAACCTATCCCTTCGAGGTAGGTATCTCCACCATTCCTCAGGTAAACGCAGCTGCACCCAAGGTTATTTCTCAGGGTCCCAGCGTATGTATTTTCCAGAAGTCCAACCCTCAGGAGGTTATCGCTTCCTGGCTGTTCGTTAAGTTCCTGACCACCAACGTTGAGTTCCAGGCTGAGTTCTCCATGGCTTCCGGTTATGTTCCCGTTCTGAAGTCCGTTGGTCAGAACCCTGTTTATGCAGATTTCATCTCCAAGGCTGATGGCGGAAACTTCATCTCTGCACTGAGTGCAAAGGTTTGTCTGGAGCAGGAGAAGGCTTACTACACCTCCCCCGCATTCAACGGTTCTTCCACCGCTCGTGATCAGGTTGGTACTCTGTTGACCAAGTGTCTGGTTATGACCGGAGACAATCTGGACAAGCAGATCGCAGATGCATTTGCAGATGCAATCGATGAGTGTGAGTACAACAACTAATTGTTGATGGGTTATAGTGAAAATGAATAACCGAATTAGTATATTGATTTTTCTGATGTGTCTCATGTTGGCTATGACCGGCTGCTCTGACAGCGTGTCACCCACCGAGGAGATCACATCAGGTCCGACAGAAACAAATGCCTCTGAAGAGAAGGAAACTTCTGCTCCCGTGGAGACACAGCCGCAGACGGAAGCTCCTGCCAAGATCGTGGATTATGCGGATTTTAAGCTGCAGATGAATTCCGGGACCAGAAAGCAGGAGGTTACCGTAAAGAGCTTCATTGACGGAGATACCGTACATTTTCATGTTCCTGAGCAGGTTATGGAGTCCGGTGTGCTGAAAGCCAGATTTCTGGCAGTGAACACTCCTGAGTCCACCGGCAAGATCGAGGAATACGGAAAGGCGGCCTCCGAGTTTACAAAGGAAAAGCTTTCTCAGGCCACCTCCATTATCATCGAATCGGATGATAATCAATGGAACGCCGATTCTACCGGCGGAAGATATCTGGTCTGGGTGTGGTATAAGACTGCGGAGATGACGGACTACCGCAACCTGAATGTGGAAATTCTGCAGAATGGTCTGGCGATTCCCTCATCCTCAGCAAACAACCGCTACGGCAGTACCTGTACAGCGGCCATTGCTCAGGCGCGGGCTCAGAAGCTAAATGTGTATTCCGGTCAGAAGGATCCGGACTTCTACTACGGGGAGGCGGTGGAGCTGACGCTCCGCGAGCTTCGCACCAACATTGAGGCTTATAACGGCATGAAGGTAGCCTTCAACGGTGTAGTCACCGTCAACAATAACAACGGTGTCTACGTGGAAGACTATGACGAGGAGACCGGATTGTACTACGGAATGTCCGTCTACTACGGTTATGGACTTTCCGGTACGGGGCTTGACATTCTGTCTGTAGGCAATGAAGTTCGTATTGTGGGCTCCGTTCAGTATTACGCTGCCGGAGGTACCTGGCAGGTATCTGATCTGAGCTATCGTATGATGAAACCGGATGATCCCTCCAATATCCAGAAAATCAGCAGCGGAAATAATGCCGCATTTAAGCTCACCGAGGCTGACACGCTGATCAATGGACAAGTGGAGATCGAAGGTGAGACCGCAAAGGTCTTTGACTACGCCGAGCTGGCTATGGGCACATCGGTGGAGATGAAAGGGCTGAAGGTTACAGATATTTATACCACTGTAGATGAAGCAAGTTCCTCCAAGGGTGCCATGACCATTACCTGTGAGGCAGACGGGATCACGGTCACCGTTCGGACCGCAGTTCTGTTGGATGAAAATCAAAATGTGATCACTGAAGACGTTTATCGGGATAAGGTGATCGATGTAAAAGGTATTGTGGATTACTTTGACGGTGCATATCAGATAAAGGTATTCACTGCGAAGAATATTACGATTATTGAATAATAGATAAGGAGCGAATCATGAAGAGATTTATTTCTTTCCTTGTTGTGCTTGCAATGTGTCTGTCCATGCTGGCTGCCTGCACACCTGCAGAGACACCCACCGAGGCACCCACTCAGGCACCCACCGAGGCGCCTACCGAGGCACCTACGGAAGCACCTACCGAGGCTGATACCAGTCTTGAGGATGCAGTTGCTTATGTAAAGACCGTATACAAGAAAGTAGCAGAGATCACTTCCAAGGATTTCCAGAGAATCGGTGTGGTTCCCGTTGGTGATGTGAAGTGTGAAGTGGTTTGGACCGTTGATGTAGCTGAGGATCTGGTAAAGATCGTTGTTGGCGAGGACGGCCTGGTTACCATCGATGTAAATGAGGATAGCACCGAGGAGGTTCCTTACGTGCTGACCGCTACCATCACCGATGCAGAGGGCAAGTCTGAGTCCCTGAGCTGGAATCATATCCTGCCTGCAACCATGGACGTTGACGGCATGACCTATGAGGAGATCGTTGAGGCTGCATATGCACTGGCTGACGGCGCTGCTCTGGAGGATACCTATCGTCTGTACGGTGAGATCGTGAAGATCGACACCGCATGGAGTGAGGATTACAAGAACATCACCGTTACCATTCAGGTTGGTGATATGGTTGACAAGCCCATCATGTGCTATCGTCTGAAGGGCGAGGGCGCTAAGAACCTGAAGGTTGGCGACAAGATCACCGTTGAGGGTGTATTTAAGAACTACAAGGGAACCATCGAGTTTGACGCAGGTTGTACTCTGGTTGGCTTTGGCGAGCATCCCGCACAGGCAGCTCTCTTGAAGGCAGCATTTGCACTGGGCGATGGCGATACTCTGGCATATCCTTCTGTGATGACCGGTGTAGTTACCGAAATCCCCACCGCATACAGCGCAGAGTATAAGAACGTGACCATCAACATGCAGGTTGAGGACAAGATCGTTATGGCTTACCGTCTGAAGGGCGAGGGCGCTGACAAGATCGCTGTAGGCGACACCGTTACCGTTGCAGGTATCATCAAGAACTACAAGGGCACTATTGAGTACGATGCAGGCTGTGTGCTGCTCTCCAACGAGCTGTACAGCAGTGCAAAGAACGCTCTGTCCGGCTACAAGCTGCAGGACGGCGAGGCTCAGGCAGCTGCTAAGACCATCACCGGTGAGATCGTTGCTATCGATACCCCTTACAGCGCAGATTACAAGAACATCACCGTTACCATTCAGGTTGGCGGTCTTGAGAACTACAAGATCATGTGCTATCGTCTGAAGGGCGAGGGCGCTGAGAACCTGGCAGTGGGTGACACCATCACCGTTACCGGTATCCTGAAGAACTACAAGGGAACCATCGAGTTTGATGCAGGCTGTGAGCTGAAGTAAAAAGTTCATCGTTCATACATAAGGTGTGACCAATAAAAGGCCGCGGTACAAAAATGTACCGCGGCCTTTAAACTGCTTATGATTCAGTCGGTTATCAATAAAGCATCATGCCAAAATATTGGCCATAAGCTTCTGAATATTCTCTCCAGTCAATTTCCACATCAATATCGTATTTGTCCAGGAGTGTATTCAGATCAGCAACCTTCTGGAAGATTTCCTTGATTTGTGCCTTTTCTTCGTCTGTGTACTCCTCGTAGTTATCCATTAGATCTTCGATGACTACCTTGAATTTTTTGATCAATTCTTTCTTTTCTTTTTGCATTTTGTTCGCCTCCGTCTTGATTTTGGATACATCAAATAAATCATTGATAACACATTCACTTACAATACCCTTGAATGTGCGCACTGGTTTCGCGGATTTGATCTTTTCTTTCTGTGGCCTTCCTTTCTGTGCGATTTATTTGAGGGCTTCAAACACTGCAATATTGGTCTTATTGGTCGTCAGCGGAGTGATGGAGATATATCCATGGGTCACAGCATCGGAGTCGATGGTTAAGTCCCCTGTATCCTTGTGGACACATTTGCCCACAGCCTGATACATGTTATTTCCCACCGGCGTGAAGTCGTCTGAGTAGTAAAGTCCTCCCTGGCGGGTAATCCGAATCTGGGTGGCCTGAGGGGGGATATTGATATTGTACAGGTCGTTTTTGGAGAGCAGCTCCTTCTCCTTGATGTAGGAGAAAATCTGATCCATGTGAGAGACCGCGTGATCGTAATATGCAGGTGAGGTGGAGAAGGACAGAGCCTTGATCCCCTGGGCGCAGGCCTCGCAGGCTGCGGAGGCGGTGCCGGAATAATTGATGTCATTGCCCAGATTGTAGCCTCGGTTGATGCCGGAGATCACCAGATCAAACTCCAGGTTGAGACCGAAGAGGGCGAAGCGGACACAGTCCGCAGGGGTAGAATCTACTGAATATGCTTTAATGTCGGGAGCTAACTCGATCTCCTTCGCCTCGAAGGGAATATGAATCTCGATGCCGTGGCTCTTTCCGCTTTGCTCGACCTTGGGAGCAACCACCGTCACATCTCCCAGCGTTTGACACCAGCGAACCAAAGGGAGCAGCTGGGGTGCATGAATACCGTCGTCGTTTGTCACTAAAATTCTCATAACCAATCCTCATGGGTTTCTTTATATTCTTTGACTGCGCGGTCAGCATCGGCAAGAAGTGCGGACACTTCCTCACGGCTATAGACCGTTGCGCCGCAGGCGCAGGCGTGGCCGCCGCCCCGGTACTGCTCAGCCACCGGATTGATGGGCATGAAGCGGGAGCGAAGACGGACACGGATGGAATTCTTTTCATCGGCAGTCTCAATGAAGGCGATCCAGCAGATGCTTCCCTTGATGGAATCGAGACATCCGATGGAGGCGCTGGCCGTCTCGGAGGTAAGATTGAAGGTTTCCTGCATCCGGCGGTCGATATAAATGTAAGCTACACCGTTTTCGGTGATCTCCATATGCTGATAGATATGAGCCTTGAATTTCAGGTACTCAAAGCTTTCCAGATAGAGATGAGCGAAAAGGCGATCTGTGTCCACGCCCACATCCAGAAGGACTGCGGCGCAGCGAAGGGTATCGCCATCCACATCCCGGAAACGGAAACGTCCGGAGTCGGTGACCATGCCGGTGTAAAGGTAGGTGGCAGCGGTGGAATCGATCTTCAGCTCATCGGAGAAGGTGTGGTAAAAATCTGCGATCATTTCGCAGGTGGAGGAGCGCTCCTCCTCGACCCAGGTATAGTCCCCGTAGGAGACCACGGGAATATGATGGTCGATTTTGATCAGCTCCTTACAGAGAGAGAATTTCTGGTTGGAGATCCGGTCAGGGGTGGCGGTGTCCAGCACGATACCCAGAGCATCTGCGTACTGCTCATCGGGGATGGAATCGTCATCGGGACCTAAGAAGGAAAGATAGTCGGAATGTTCCTGATCGATGATATAGACCTCCTTTTCCGGCCAGGTCAGTTTGATGATCGCTTTCAGACCCTTGGTGGAGCCCACACAGTCACCGTCAATGCGGATATGTCTGAACAGCAGAATGCGGTTATATTCTTTGATTTTCTGTAAAATAATCTGTTTGTTGGTTTCGTTCATAATTTGTTTATCTAAATCCTTCCTGATACATAGTTGATAAAGACGGTAAGTTTGTTCATCCCTGCTCAGACAGTGTTAACTTATCAAGATCAGCGAGCATAGCCATAGCTGTCTCCCGATCCTTCACCGTGGCGCCGCTGGCCTTGGCATGTCCTCCTCCGCCGTACTTGACGGCAATGGGATTGATATTATAGCGGCTGGAACGAAGCTCACAGAGAACACCATTTTCTGTCTCCGTAAAGTTAACCCAGATATCAACTCCCTTCATATCGGCCATGGTGCCAACCATTCCGCGGGAGATGGTGAAGCTGTCCACACCCAGCGCCTTAAACTCATCCAAGGTGGTGTAGATGTAGGCCACATTTCGGGCTGTGGTGCATATTTTCAGGATAAACTGGGCTCTCAGCTTTTTGCTTTCCAGATCGTCTGCGTAGAGATTTAAGTAGATCTCGTTGGTGTCGATGGGCTGCTCCATCAAAAAGGAGGCCAGACGGAAGGTCTGGGCGGACACCGCATCATAGCGGAAACGTCCGGAATCGGTGACCATGCCGGTGTACAGAGACTTAGCCGCCAGAGGGGGCAGTCTTAAACCGTTGACTCTGGCCAACTCGGCGATCAGTCCGCAGCAGCTTTCGTAGGAGGTGTCGGTCACTTCCGCATCCGCGATCTTTTCCACAAAGATGTGATGGTCAATGCGGGCAGTGGCTGCCGCAAGGGTGTATCGATCATCGCTGATCAAAGCCTTGGCGGAGCAGTCCAGAACCATGGCCAGGGCACCTTCGTAGGTGCTGTCCGGGATGTCATCCATCACCGAATCATCCATGAAGCTGTAGCTGCCGGCGGGGTCGCCCACCGCATAGACCTGCTTGCCGGGGAAATTCTCCAGCAGAATATGTTTCAATCCGATCTGGCTGCCAAGGGCGTCGCCGTCGGGTTTTTTGTGCCGGTGGATAATGATCGTGTCGTATTTTTGAATCAAGTTGAGTATCTCGCTGAACATAAAAACCTCGCTGTCATTCGGGGAAATCGATTTGGTCAATCGAAATATCCTTTGTAATTTACCTCATAATGGCTGTTCGGGAACAAATGTCGGTGCAGAGCAATGAAATAATCATCGGTCATGCTGGCAATATAGTCCACCACCAACTGATGAGGGTCAACGCTCTCATAGGGAACAGACCGCTGATAATGGATTTTGTTCACATAGTCAATGTGGTGGGTGAAGATGGGAGAGTGCCTGCGGTCATGGATCAGATCCTCCAGAAGCTGCTCGTAGATCTCGCCCATCATGGGGCGCACCGTCACATCCAGCTTTGCCCGCTCCGGCTCATTGCGATAAATGATCCGGTAATTTTCCTGCTTGCACGTTTTCAGAGCCTGGAAATGGGAGGCGTCCAGACGGATGTAAGGTTTGCCGTAGCTGTTTTCGATGATGTTGACCACCAGATTGTTGATGATCTCCGCGTTGATGGAGCCGATCAGCGTGTTGTCGAAAGCATCCTCGGGAACAACCTGAATGCGGGCGGCATCCTGTCTGTCCTTTCCGGTGTAGGCAATGATGTCGGAGATGCGGACCACGGCGCCCTCCAGCGTAGAAGGCATCAGCTTGTTGGAATAGTGCTTATCCTCATAACACTTTTCGACGATCTCATCAAACACACCGAAATCCGTCAGGGGGACGGGACGGATCTCCTCACACTCAATCTCTCCGTTATGTCCCAAAATACCGTCCAGTGTCTGCAGACTCACATTCAGCGGAAAAATCCGGTCAAGAACGCGGACAGAATGGACGTGGTGGGAGAAATGGCGTCCGGCATGGCGGTGATAAAGCTCATCCAGATAGGACTCACCCTTGTGGGCGAAAGGCGGATGGCCAAGATCATGCCCCAGCGCAATGGCCTCGATCAGATCCAGATTAAGGTTCAGGGCGGAGCCAATGGTCCGGGCGATCCGGGATACCAGCTGCACGTGGAGACTGCGGCGTGTGATATCGTCGTTGCGGACAAGGGAAAAAACTTGCGTCTTGTCACTGTACCGATTATAATAAGGGCAATGCAGGATCTTATCAATATCGTGTACAAAGGCCGGCCGCCACACGGTGGAACGGTCGGTGGGGATGGTTTTTCTGCGGATCACCTGTCGATCATCAAACCCGATTTTGGTAAATGTGCCGGTGGCCTTTTCCCAATCGATTTGATTGCACAGGGATTCGGACAATGTTTCGTATCGAAGCATATATTACCTCATAAATAATGTACTGTTCTCATTTTGGACAGATATTGCACAGAATATCCACCCATAGTATATACCAGAAACGGCGATCTTGCAATTTTTTTTTCATTCTAGGTAAGGATTGGAATATTAGAAAAAATGAAGAAACTATTATTGGTAGACGGCAGCAATTTGTTGTTTCAGATGTTTTACGGCATGCCTGCCCGGATCATCAATCATGAGGGGCGGTCCATACAGGGGACCTTGGGTTTTGTTGGGGCCTTGCTTAAGATGATTCGTATGGTGAGTCCAACCCATGTGGCGGTGTTTTTTGACGGAGAGTGTGAGAATAGGCGGACAAAGATAGACGGTGACTATAAGGCAAATCGCCCGGATTACCGTGAAGTGCCGGAGGAGGAGACTCCCTTTTCCCAGCTGCCGGACATTTATCGCGCTCTGGACTGGCTGAACATTGCTCATCGGGAAACGACAGATTGTGAGACCGATGACTGGATGGCAGGATATGCGTGGGATAGTGTCAGCGAATTAGTCATCGCTTCTCAGGACAGTGACTTTTTTCAGCTGATCACGGACAAGGTCCGCATTCTTCGGTATCGTGGAGACAAAACCGTGATCTGTGATCGGGACTATATTCGGGAAAAGTTAGGTGTCGAGCCGGAACAGTATGCGGCCTTTAAGTCCATGACCGGGGACGCGGCGGATAACATCAAAGGTGCTGACAAGATTGGTCCGAAGACTGCGGCTGCCCTTCTGGCAGAATTCGGTGATCTGGAACATCTGATCGCGGGGGCAGAGAACATTAAAAAACCATCGGTCAGGGAGTCGGTAATCCGAAACACTGACCGATTGAGGAAAAATTATGAGCTGATCCGACTGGATCGGAAGCTGGATGAACTGCCCCTTTCCCTGAATGAGATGGTGTATCGGGATCAGGGCGTAGGGACGATGGATGTACTGAAAAGCATAGGGGTGAAAAAATAATTATTTGTTTACTGATAGGATAGCGCCTGCATCCAGCAGAGTCTTGCGGACCTGGGTCACATCTACCTCCCGGGGGGAGATGCCCTGCTTGATCGCCAGTGCAGCGCCTACGCCGGCTGCTTCACCGATGGCCATACAGATGGGCATTACCCGGGCAGAACTCATAGCCACTGCGTCCATGGAGGCGCAGCGTCCGGCAAACATCAGGCCTTCGATCTCATCGCTGACCGTGATGCCGTAGGGGATACCATAGGCGGGGATCTTGGTGAAGATGGTGCTCAACCCATCCCCGGCGTGAATATCCACGCAGTAGGATCCGATACCGATGGTCTCTTCATTAAATACACCGTTTACAACGTCCGATTCGGTCAGCTGGCGGATGCCTGAGAAACGACGGCTCTCGCGAATGCCCAGTGAAGGATAAATCTGGGAAATGTAGCATTTCTCAAAACCGGGGACATACTGGTGGAGAGTCTCCACGAACTTTTCAATTTGCAGATAGCCCTCGATCTCTGCTCTGGTCACACTGAACACGTCACTTCCGTCTGTTCCCAAATGGCGGGTGCAGTTCATATGGACCTCACCGGGGAGTAAACTGTTGATAACAATGATATTTTCACGGTTTACAGGCATTTTTCCCTGTTCGCGAAGCTGGGAAAAAAGCTTACGCATGGCAACCATGACAAAATTAGGGTCGCTGCGGAAGAAATCGGCATCGTATCCGCCGGCACAGTCGATGGTTTTGCTGCGATCCATCTGATCGGGGTTTTCTGCCAGATAATCGATGGTGCGGTCAATATCCACTCCGGACAGGGTGAACATCATGGTAGGGGGCTGCAGGATGCCGGTGTCCTTCTGACCTTTTTCATAGCTTGCACCGGCCAGATAAGCCATGTCTCCGTCTCCGCTGGCATCAATGTAAATTTTCGCCTTGACAAAGATACGATATCCTTTTCCGCGAAGCGTAATCTCGCGGATTTCTGCATTTTCTACGTTTACCGATTCGATATCGGTGTGGAATAGTACCTCAATGCCGGCATCGAGAACCTTGTGGAGGGCAACGATCTTAAACAATTCGTGATCATACAGGGTTACGGAATTGTGCATGGGGCAGACCTTGTGTTCGCTGGCGGCACGTCCGTAAGCGGTCTCATAGGAGGCCATATCCTTCATAAATTCGTCGGCAATACCTCCGATCACTTTGTTTCCGTCCTTGTCAAGAAATCCCAGCAGCGGGAGACCGATGGCCATATTTCCGCCGAGGTAACCGTTCTTTTCGACCAATAACACCTTTGCACCGCCGCGTCCGGCAGCCAGAGCAGCGGCTAAGCCTCCGGGGCCGGCGCCCAGAACCACAACATCAAATTCTTTGTTGACTGTTTTCATGAATATCCTCCTAAAGATTTATTTTGTATTTCCGGACAGCTGTGATACCTCAGTTGATCCTTTGAGGTGAATCATTAATTTGTTGAATTGAGTATACCTCAGCTTGCGTGAAATGGCAATATCCACGATGAAATATTGACAAAGAGGGGGGGAGGAAATATACTTAATTTCAGTTAATCAAATCTTTACCAATATGAATATGGCCAAACAGAAAATGAGAGGTGATCGGGATGAATGTTGCATTTATGACCAGTGCAATCTCTGCCAAGCGCGGCAGCCTTGAGAAATATTCCACGGTTGAGTCCATGAAGATGCTTTGCGGCATGGGATTTGACCGGCAGGATCTGAGTCTGAACCGAATGATGTTTAACGAGAGTGAGTTTAACGGAGATGACTGGGAAACCCTTGCCCATGAAGTGCGTGATCTGAAGGAGGAGCTGGGAATTACCTTTGTGCAGGCCCATTTGCCCTTCCGGTGCATGAACTATTTTGATCGGCCGAAGGAATATCACGAATTCCTCACGGAGGTGACACTGCGGGCGGCACGGATCTGTGCGATCGTCGGAGTGGAGTGGGTCGTTGCGCACCCCATTTACTCGCCGGCTTTTCCCTGCGAGGCAGTGGAGGAACAGCTGGCAGAAAATCATCGGTTTTACGACCCCATCGTGAAGATACTGACCGAGGGAGGCTGCGGTGTAGCCTTTGAAAACCTGGTGGATCTTCCCAATCATCGCCGTTTTGGATCCACTGCGGCCGAGTTAAATAGACTGATTGATTCCTATGGACAGGAAACGGTTGGAGCCTGCATCGATTTCGGTCATGCAAATCTGATGTATCACGAGCTGGAGCCCTGGTTTGTTCGCCAGATCGGGCATCGGCTTCGGGCTATCCATCTGGCGGACAATTATGGAAGTCAGGACGACCATATGCCTCCCTTTGTCGGTACGGTTAAGTGGGAGCAGGTGATGAAGGCGGTCAAGGACATCGGATTCGATGGGACGCTGGTTTACGAGACGAAGGCGGTGGGCACGGTGCCGGAAGGATTGAGAGGACCTTTGTTTACCTATTTGAGAGAGATCGGTGAATACCTCACCGGACTTTGGGAGGAGGCATAAGATAATGTTAAAACTTTATGTGGTTCGTCACGGGCAGAGCGAAAGCAATGTGGCCGGTGTGTATTCCGGTTGGGGAAGATTCCTGCTGACGGAAAAAGGATTTGCGGATGCGGCAGGGGCCGGTGCTCTGCTGAAGGATATTCCCTTTGAACAGGTGTATTCCAGTGATCAGGAGCGGGCTGTTCAGACTTGTCAGACAGCGCTGCCCGGTGTTTCATTTGAACAGACGCCTCTGCTCAGGGAGGTCAACGTGGGGAGTATCAGCGGGATTACTCCCGCCAGGGCAGAGGAATTGTATGGGGAAGCTCATCGGCAGCGTATTGCCGTAAGGGATTTTTCGGATTACGGCGGAGAGACCACTACGATGCAGTATGATCGTGCAGTGCAATTCATGAAAACCTTCGAACAGGGCAATGTGAACGGGAACGTGGCGGTATTTTGCCATGAGGGTACGGTCAAGTGTATGCTCAGGTATGTGCTGCAGGCAGAGATCGCCTGGAGCCGGTTTTACGCAGACAACGGTTCAGTGGCGATATTTTCCTGGAACGGAGAGGCGTGGAAGCTGGAGGCATGGAATCTTGTGAAATAATCGGAGAATGTAAGGGGGAGCAGAGATGATCAGCTTCCTTTTTATTCAAGCTGAAATTGATTGACTTCCATCTTCCCAAGCGGTATACTGAAAAGAGCTTGTCTGTTTTTGGACGGGATTTTCACTATGATTTTTGAGGTTGCATAAGGAGAATTTGCGATGGTTTTCGGAAAGCACATTAACCGGTACTATATCAAGTACAGCGGCTGGCTTCTTCTGGGTCTGGCGGCACTGGTGGCGGTGGATTATCTGCAGCTGGTGATCCCCAATCTGTACCAGATGGTCATTAACGGTATGAATCAGGGATTTGTGATGATCGACGGTGTTCGCCAGGTATTTGATATGGATTTTCTGCTGGATCGGATCTGTATGCCCATGGTTGGTATTATTCTGGCCATGATCGTGGGCCGTTTTGTGTGGCGTATTATGTTCTTTGGCTCAGGCATCAAGGTGGAGGCGGATCTGCGCAACCGCATGTTTGACAACGCGAAGAATCTGAGCCGAGAATATTATCAGGTAAACAAAGTCGGAAACCTGATGAGTCTGTTTACCAATGATCTGGATACGGTTCAGGAGTGTTACGGCTGGGGTATCATGATGTTCTGCGACGCGGTATTGCTGGGTGTTCTGGCGGTGGCGAAGATGTGGCGGATGAACGGTATGCTGACCATTCTCTCTCTGATCCCCATGATGTTTCTGCTGGCTTCCGCCACGGTAGTTGGAAAATACATGATGAAAAAGTGGGATATCCGACAGGAGGCATTCTCCAAGCTGTCCGATTTCTCTCAGGAGAGTTTTTCCGGTATTGCGGTGATCAAGGCTTTTGTCAAGGAAGCCAAGGAACTGATGGCCTTTAAGCAGTTAAATGTGGAGAATGAAAAAGCCAATATTGATCATACCAAGGCAGCGGTGTTGATGCGTGTGCTGGTTACCTTGTTTGTGGAGAGTATTATCTGCGTTATCTTAGGTTACGGCGGTTATCTGGTATATAAAGGTGTGTTCAATGCAGGACAGCTGGTGGAGTTCATCGGCTATTTTACCTCGGTGGTATGGCCCATCATGGCGGTGTCCGAGCTGATCGATATGTCCTCCCGAGGCAAGGCTTC
>JAFOFP010000186.1 GCA_017387285.1 Lachnospiraceae bacterium | reverse complement strand
GGTGTAAGAATGAGTTTACACGCACAAACAGACAAGAAAAAAGGCTTAAAATGGGGCATGTTTCTGGTGACCATCGGCATCGTCTACGGTGATATCGGCACCTCGCCCCTGTATGTCATGAAGTCTATCGTCGCCGGAAACGGCGGCATCGGTCAGGTGGACGAGCGCTTCATCATCGGTGCCTTGTCCCTCGTCATCTGGACGGTGACACTGCTGACCACGGTGAAGTTTATCCTCATCGCCCTCAAGGCCGATAACCACGGCGAGGGTGGCATCTTCGCTCTGTACTCGCTGGTGAAGAACTACGGTAAGTGGCTCATCATTCCGGCGATGGTGGGCGGCGCGGCGCTGCTGGCTGACGGTGTGCTGACCCCCGCCGTTACCGTCACCACGGCTGTGGAGGGTCTGCGCAGTATCGAAGTTATGAACCATTTCCTCGGTTCCGGTCAGTGGAAGGTGGTCATCATCACGCTGCTGATCATCTTTGTGCTGTTTTTTGTGCAGAAGGCAGGTACCCGCAAGATCGGTAAGGCGTTTGGCCCCTGCATGCTGCTGTGGTTCACTTTCCTCGGCGTGACCGGCGCGTCCATGATCTTCCGCAATCCCATGGTGCTGAAGGCCTTTAACCCCATCTACGCCATCGAGGTGCTCTTCAGCCCCTATAATAAGGCAGGTCTGATGATCCTCGGCAGCGTATTCCTCGCCACCACCGGTGCCGAGGCCCTTTACTCCGATATGGGTCATGTGGGCCGCGAGAATATCTACCGCAGCTGGCCCTTCGTCAAGGGCTGCCTGATTCTCAACTACCTCGGTCAGGGTGCATGGATCATCAACAACATGGACAATACCGCGCTGCAGACGGTACAGGATATGAACCCTTTCTTCCTGATGCTGCCGGATATGCTCCGCCCTGTGGCGGTGGTGCTCAGTGCCATGGCCGCCGTCATCGCCTCTCAGGCGCTGATCACCGGCTCTTATACCTTGGTCTCCGAGGCCATTTTGCTGGATCTGCTGCCCCATCTGGAGATCCGCTATCCCTCCGATACGAAGGGTCAGCTCTATGTGGGTGCCGTCAACAACATCCTGTGGATCGGCTGCAGCATCGTGGTGTTGATCTTCCGCTCCGGTCATCGCATCGAGTCGGCCTACGGTCTGTCCATCACAGTGGCCATGCTGCTGACCACGGTGCTCCTCTTTGCCTACCTCTATTGGATCCGTAAGAAGAAACTTCTTGCCTGGATCGTCATGATCCTCTTCGGCCTTATCGAAGTGGTGTTCTTTGTCTCCAGTCTGGGCAAATTCCTCACCGGCGGCTACTTTACCGCCATCCTGACCCTCGTGATCCTGTTCATCATGATCATCTGGTACCGCGCCACACAGTTGGAGCAGAAATACCGTACCGATTTGAAGATGGAGGAGCATATCGACTGTCTGAACAAGCTGAGCAAGGACAGCAATATCCCCATAATGTCTCACAATCTGGTGTATTTGGATAACGCCAAGGATATGGCGTATATCGACCGCGATATTCTCTACTCCATTTTGGATAAAGATCCCAAGCGTGCCCAGGCCTACTGGTTCGTCAGCGTCAATGTGCTGGAAGACCCCCAGACCATGAACTACGAGGTGGAGACATACGGAAGTGACAGTGTGTTCCGCATCCGTCTGAATCTGGGCTTTAAGTGCGATCAGCGCGTCAATATGTATCTGCGTCAGATCGTGCATGATCTGCAAGCAAGCGGCGAGCTGCCTTTGCAGGATAAAAAGTACTCCATCTATGGCCGATCCACCGTGGGCAGTTTTAAGTTCTGCATTATTCATAAGTCTGTTCCCACCAAGTCGGAGCTCTCTAGCGTGGATGAATTCATCCTCAATGCCAAGTATGCCATCCGTAAGATGGCCGGCTCCAAGGTGAAGTGGTACGGCCTTGACAACTCCTCGCTTATCTATGAGTCGGTGCCGCTGCTGGTCTCCGGCAGAAGACCCGCCGAGCGCATTTGCCGCGCAGAAAACGAGAGAACGAAATAACCTGAGCAAGCACAGCATCTTGATAAGAGGTGCTGTGCTTTTTCTTGTACTGAGGTGAAAACCGTGATATACTGATAAAAACGAAAGGAAAGGGGAGCGGACAATGACCATTCCTTTTTACGCAAAGAGCGAAACAAACCAAGGCTACATCTACATGGACACGCTCCATGACGGCGTGTATATCCTGAAGCTGAAAAAAGACTGACTGTAAAAAGACCCGTGAGTGTGCTTCGCGGGTCTTTTTGTTGCATGCGTATCAAATCTATGGTAAAATGAACCGTTAGAGAAACCATGAAAGGGAAGTCGACACGATGACCGATTATTTCAATAAAGAATTTGCCTCCGACGAGATCCACGCCATTTCCAGTATTGGC
>JAFOFP010000185.1 GCA_017387285.1 Lachnospiraceae bacterium | reverse complement strand
TGGTACCTTCCACCACATACTCTCCCTCATGCAGAAGGAGAAACTCATTCTCCGAACAATCATCTAAATTTATTATATCATCTGACAATTTCCATTTCACGACATAACTACTGTCTAAACCGGTGCAAAATCCCTTTTCGCTCTCTCCGTAAGATGAATAAGTGTTCTGCAGGCTCTCTACCCACACATAATACTTCGGATTTTTGCGAGATAAATACAATGTATCATCCGAAAGATCCACATAAACCCGAAATTGATAATTACCTGGTTGAAGCGCAGAATCATCAGATTTATGAGAATAATATGTCACCCATCGATCTGTCTCCCTATTCCGAAGCATCTCAGCGATCTCAGCAAATTCTTCCTCCTCCAGTTCGTACTCTAATTTAGCACGCACCGATTCGGCAACCGATTCTTTCCGACTCAGGGTCTCTTTTTCCGGGTCGGTTTCTTGCTTTTTTGCAATGGTTTCCTCCGTAGTTTGTTCTGTCAATTCTTCTCCTGAAGTGACACTTTCCGTTTCATCCTTTATATTTGGCTGACAAGCACATAGGGCAGCAATCAAGATCGCCGCAAAACACAATCCCACCACATACTTCTTTTTCTTTTGCTTACTCATACCATCCCTCCAATTTTGCTGCCACTTTATCTGACAGTACAATCGATTATTTTAAGTTTATTCAATTGTTTTCTGCCTGTCAATAGATCACACTCATCTGTAAAAAAGACTTAACATTGTTAATATTTTTGTAATGATTGGGTT
The DNA here is from genome assembly GCA_017387285.1 of Lachnospiraceae bacterium. GTDB lineage: Bacteria > Bacillota > Clostridia > Lachnospirales > Lachnospiraceae > RGIG423. The sequence goes on along the minus strand of JAFOFP010000185.1, from coordinate 9,043 downwards.
TCCTTCACAAAAGATTTTGACCGATGAATACAGACATGATATACTCATAATATCTTAATCAAGGAGGCTCTTATGATCTACGACATCTCTCAAAATTATTTCACCGGCAAGGTTTATCCCGGTGATCCCATGCCCTCATTTGTTCATGTAAAATCCTTTGAGAAAGGCGACGCTTCCACCTCCACGGAAATGACTGCAAATGTACACAGCTCCACCCACATGGATGCTCCCATCCATCGCATTAAGGGTGGCAAAGGCATCGATGAACTTCCCCTTGATGTCTGCATCGGGCCTGCCGAAGTTATCCGTTACGGAAATGTCACCCGTTTAGCCGAAACTGTTTCCAAACGGATCTTGTTCAAGGATTGTGATCAGATCGACGAGGCTACAGCCAAATTGATCGTCGAGAAAGGTATATTATTTGTAGGTGCCGAGGGACAGAGCATCGGCAATCGTCAGGTACACCGCATTTTGTTGGAGAACGAGGTGGTTGTATTAGAAGGTGCCGTACTCTCCCACGTTCCTGAAGGAGAATATATGCTCTATTCACCTCCCATCAAATTGGAGGGTTGTGACGGAGCACCCTGCCGGGCAGTTCTAATCACAGCTGAATAATATTTTATATTCAATCAATTCACTAACATTGAAAGCCCCCCACAGTCTTGTTTTAAAATAAACAGACTACAGGGGGCTTCATATTATTATCTAAGCGTTTTATTCAAGAAACATTCGCCCACGTCTCGTGAGTTTACCACAGCGGATACAGAGGCTTTCCACCATTGAGCACATTGACAATGGACTGTGCACAGATGATACCACCGTTGTAGTTGGTCTCATAGGTCAATGCAGACACATGAGGGGTCATTACCGTATTTGCCAGAGGGATCAGTGGATTATCCGGCAGAATAGGCTCTGTCTCATATACATCCACGCCTGCACCGGTCAGCTTTCCGGCTTTCAATGCCTCAGCCAGCGCATTCTCATCTACCAAGGGGCCTCTGGCGGTGTTGATCAAGTATGCACCATCCTTCATGGATGCAATCGCCTTGGCATCGATAATATGGTGAGTGGACTCCATGTAAGGCAGATGGAGGGAAACGATATCGGACTGGGTGATAACTTCCTCAAAGGATACCATCTTTACGCCGCGCTCTGCTGCTGCCTGCTCGTTGGGATAAGGATCGTAGGCCAGAATGTTTACATCAAAGCCCTTCAACAACTCTGCCACTCTTCTTCCGATACGGCCAAAACCGAGGAGACCAACGGTCTTTGCGGTCAGTTCTCTGGTGGATGCACGGTTCCAGCTGGCATTGCGAGCCGCCTTATCCTGCAGGGGAAGGTTTTTCATGACGCTGAGCATCAGGGTCAGTGCAAACTCAGCCACTGCATTGTGGTTGGCGATCACGCCTACCTCAAGACCCATTTCCTTCATTACCTTCAGATCGAAGTTGTCGGTACCGACACCAAAGCGGGAAACAACCTTCAGCTCATCCAGACCAGCCAACATCTCGGCATCGTACACCTCAGTTCCGGCAATGATACCGTAAACCCCCTGGATCATCTCCTTCTGCTCTTCACGGTTCAGTCTGCGGCCGGTATCATTACATACCAGTTCAAACCCTGCATCAATCAAAATCTGTCTTGCTTCGTCGCAGATCAACTTTTTGTGACTGCTGGAAAGAATTGCAACCTTTTTCATCTCTGACTCCTCTTCTTACTGTTATCTTAATGTGTGATCTTGTTATCACATGTTTTATTCGTTCATAAACGCTGCCAAGCGATCCAGAACTGCATCCACATCCACTTTCTCAGGATAGGTAGCATCAATGTCGATGCGCTCGCCGCGGCACTTAAAACTGCCCATACCGCGCTTCTCAAACTTTTCAGCGAACTCATCTCTGGTCATGGTATAATCATGGCTCTCGCCTTCCTTAGGCGGATAATGATCCTGAAGCACATGACCCAAATGGCGCATATGGCGTACATCGCGCTCCACATAACGCTCATAGAATACGTCCGCATTGCCGCCCAAGAACAGAGTGATGGCATCGCAGGAATATTTCTCCAGCAGCTGATCCAACCGCTCTGCAGACTGGGTATCGAAATTATTGTCGATGAGCAGGGAAACATTCGCTTTCATCAAAGACTCTGCAGCTTTCAGTACAATGGCATTGGCTGCATGGTCAAGCTGGCGCTTACGGGGATAATTTTCAAATCCCAAGGTGTCGAATAACTCCTCTTTCAGCGCATCCTTTTCCAAAATCGGAAGGCCAAACCGTTTGCTGATCTTTGCTGCAAGGGTGGATTTGCCGGAAGCCGGCATACCGGTTAAGATAACTAATTTCATGATCTGTTTTCCTCGTCCTTATTAATTTACTTTTGCTGAAAAATCTGTTTTCTTCTGTACATTCCATAATTTCTGTGATATGATAATCCCAGACTTCAAAATGTATGAAGACATATACAGCTCATATTATACAATATATTGATGGGAGGCATATTCATGGAACTCTTACAGCTTCGCTATTTCCGCACAGTTGCCCAATATGAAAGCATAACCAAAGCTGCCGAGCATTATCATATCCCCCAGCCTGCCATGTCGCAGACCATCGCCAGACTGGAAAAAGAACTGGGAGGCATCCGACTCTTTGATCGCAAGAACGGTCGACTCTTTCTCAATGAAACCGGTCAAATTTTCTTACAGTCCGTAGAAAAAGCTCTCGATGAACTGGATGGTACGGTGCTTCACCTCACCACAGACCAAAATCATATTGCCGGTTCGGTGCGGTTGATCGCATTGGAAAACCGTCGTTTTGTCTTAAGCTGTGCTTCTGCCTTCTCCTCACTGTATCCGGAGGTAAACTTCTCCATTTCCCACAGTGACGAGCGTGATCAGGCTTATGATCTTTGCGTCTGCTCCGAAAAGAAGTTCCGTCAGTCCACTGTCTATGTACCTCTGATCACCGAGCCTTATGTGGTTGCTCTTCACGAACAGCATCCACTGGCTGATTTCACCAATATTCCGCTTTCCCTCTTGGCCAAAGAGAAATTTATCACCCAATCTCCCAGATCATCCCAGTATCGGATCACTGTCGAAAAATGCCGTGAACAGGGATTTGATCCCAATATCCCATTCATTTGTGACGATGAATACTACATACGGAAATATGTCTCTGAGCAGATGGGTATCGCCCTGGCTCCTTCTGTATCCTGGGCGGGGAGGTTTCGCGCCAATACCAAAGTCATTCCGCTGGAGAATGACTCTGTCACCACCACATCCTATCTGGTCTGGGATGATACCAAATATCAATCCCCTGCCACGCGGGCATTCTGCCAATATCTGCAGCAGCAAGCGGCTGCTTTACCCGGAAATCTGGCCTGACAGTCAGATTTCCGGGATTATTTATCTTATTCAGGCATGTCCAAAATAGCATTCTGTGCAAGCAGCACTTCTCTCAGCTTAGCTACATCGATCTCTGCCGGAGTCTTGCCCTCGTCGATGGCCATGGATGCACCGATGGCTGCCGCCTGGCCCAGACACATGCAGACGGACATGATGCGGGTGGATCCGATGACGCTCTCATCCACGCAAATGTTACGTCCAGCAAACATCAGATTGCTGATCTCTGCACTGACCATGGTTCCGTAAGGAACACCAAAAGGTCTGGTAACGGTCTTAAACAGGGTGGTATTATTTTTACCGCTGTGGATATCCAGCTTGTAACCGGAAAGCACTACGGTATCCTCAGGGATCTCTCCTGCCATAGCCTCCTCTACGTTTACGCAGCGGATACCCTTGAAACGTCTGGTCTCACGGACACCCAGATTAGGGCAGATAGAGGAAATATAACAGTTCTCAAATCCGGGAACATGGTCTCTGAACATCTGGATCAGGGGACGAAGCTGAGTCTGTCCGTCCAGCTCTGCACGGGTCAGATCAAGAATATCTGTCGCATCTACATCCAAAAGTCTGGTGGTATTAACATAAACCTGACCGGGATTCAGACCATTGATGATGATCATACTCTGACGATTTACAGGAAGGGTACCCTCCTTGCCAAGGCGCTCAAACAGCTTGGTCATACCGACAAAGATATGGTTAGGGCTGGAACGGAAATAATCCGCATCGTAACCGGGCTTGGTATCGATCAGAGAGCCGCTGCCGTAGATCATCTCCTCCGGATGCTCCTCAATATAATCAAACAGTTTGGTATTGTCCACGTTTTCCAGTGTACACATTACGGTGGGCGCCATCAGCTCGCCGCCGTTTCTTCCCATATTGTAGGAACAGCCTGCCAGATAAGCCAGATCACCGTCTCCGGTACAGTCAATATAAACATCCGCTTTGATCACGATCTCATTACACTTTCCGTACATGGTAATGGACTTGATCTCCCCGTTTTCTACCTCAACCTTTTGAGTCTCGCAGTGAAGAATAACATCCACACCGGCCTCACGGCACATCTCGATGGCAAGAATCTTTACACCCTCTGCATCAATATTGGAGGTGGAGTTGTGTTTGGGGCAGTAACGATGTCCGTAGGACTGTCCTCTCTCCTGCAAACGATTGATGAACTCCTCACCGAAACCGGCGATGATCTTGGTCCCGTTCTCATCCAGGAATCCTAAAGGCGGCAGACCGATGGACAGATTTCCTCCCAAATAACCGTTTTTCTCCAACAGGATGACCTTTTTCCCTGCTCTGGCTGCAACAATTGCAGAAGCAAGTCCGGCAGGTCCGGCACCGATCACCGCAATGTCATAAGTATAGCTGTAATGCTTCATCAGATATCTTCCTCCTTCTCATAAATATCCAGTGCTTTTTCAAGAATATGATACTCGTCCAGTGTCAGCGGACGGAAAGGACGGCGACAGGTATCGTCCTTGATCACACCCTTCATCTTCAACATCGCTTTCAGACCGGGGATGGCGGGAACCGGCTTGATCAGCTTGGAATTCTCACAGATTCTCTGCTGATAGATCTGAGCCTTCTCCATATCTCCGCTCATAAAGTACTCATAAGCCTTAATGTGGCGTTTCGCAAACACTGCGGCAGGTCCGGAAATGGCACCGGTACATCCGATGGCCAATGCCGCATTCATCAGGGAATCGGAACCGATGAGTGCCTCCGGCTTTCTCTGGGTCTTCACCCGCAAATACTCTCCCAGTCTTCCCAGATCTGTATTGGAGTACTTGATACCCATGGCGTTGGGGTTCTCATCCATGACCTGTGCGAAAGCCTTCACACTGATATCATTGTTTGTATATTTGGAAATATTGTACAGATAAACGGGCTTACCGTCAGCTGCCAGACAGGCCTCACGGTAATAATCTGCCATGGCAATGTCGTCTGCCTTGAAGAAAATAGGGGTCATAACACCAACACCGTCAGCTCCGGCCTGACAGGCATAAGCAACGTTCTCCATGGTGGTCTTCCAATCCAACGTACCGCACTGAATATAGCAGAGCATACGTCCCCGGTTGGCATCGATCACTGTGTCTGTGATCTCCTTCTGCTCCTCTTTGCTCACCAAGACACTCTCACCGTTGGTTCCGGTGGGATAAACACCATGGATTCCCTGTTCAGCCAGATGATCCACCAATGCGCGGAGGGAATCATGATCGATCTCGCCCTTCGTAGTCATGGGGGTAATATTGGCACAAACAATTCCATACATCTTTCTCATAACAGCACCCTTCCTTTCGTGCAAAACCTTGATTTAATTGTAGCAGATTAATGAGAATTTGTAAAATATTAATAATGGTATAACCTTATATTTTTTATGTTATAAGGTCAATTTTTTGCCTTTTCATTGTTTTTCCAGCGATATACTCTCGCCTCATAGGGCTTCAACACACCAACCTCCGACTCTTTGCAGTTACACAAAATCAGTTCGGATCTGTTTAAATCGAAACCGCTGGGTATTTTCCAGTTTACACTCTTTTCCGAGAAGGAACATACCACCAAAATCTTTTCTTTCTCGTCCTCTCTGGAGTAGGTATATAGCTTGGAAGAGCATTTTCCATACTCACGATAATCACCATCCCGCACACAGGAAAGCTCCTTGCGCAGTGCAATGGCACGACGGTAAAAGTTCAGCACAGAATCTCCATCCTGCTCCTGCACAGCTACATTGATTTCCCGATAATTCTCATTCACATAAAACCAAGGAGTTCCCGTGGTAAATCCGGCATTCTCGCTATCATCCCATTGTACCGGTGTCCGTGCCGAATCTCTGGATCCATGCCAAAGACGTTCCAACCGCTTCTCAGGGGATTTCTTTGTTGCAACATGCTCATACTGCCAGCGAGTCTGCACATCCTCGTACAATTCAGGATCATCGGGATACCAGTTGGTCATGCCAATTTCCTGACCCTGATAAATGAAAGGGGTTCCTTTCAAGAAAAGATAGGACACAGCCAGCATTTTAGCACTCTCATCACGGAACTTCTCACTGCCATAACGTGATACCATTCTGGGGTGATCATGATTCTCTATGTAAAGCATATTCCAGCCTTTGCCCTCCAAGCCATTCTGCCATCCGGAGTAAGCCCGTTTCAACTTGCGCAGTGAAAAAGGCATATGGAAATAATCAGTAAACAGACAATCCGCCTCCTGGGTGGAAAACTGGATCATCATATCCAAAACAGGTTCTTTTGTCTCGTCAATATACTTTAACGCCACCTTAGGGGTAACCATGGGAGCTTCTGCAAGAGTCATACAATCATACCGAGAGAATACATCACGATTGAACTCAGCCAGATACTCATGAAGATGAGGACCGTGATTGAAGTAACCAATTCCTTTAGATGCAGGCATGATATAGTCATTCGGCAAGCCTTCTGCCTTGGAAATAAAGGTAATCACGTCCTCGCGGAATCCATCCACACCCATATCTAACCAGAAACGCAGGATCTTTTTCACTTCCTCACGGACCAGAGGATTATCCATATTCAGATCAGCCTGCTGAATAGCGAAAAGATGCATATAATATTCCTGACGTACCTCATCCCACGCCCATGCCTTACCCTCGAACAGAGAATCCCAGTTGTTGGGCAGTTTTCCATTGGGTTTGGCAGGGCGCCAAATGTAGTAATCGGTGTAAGGTTCGATCCGCTGACGACTCTTTTGAAACCATTCGTGCTGATCGCTGGTGTGATTGACCACCAAATCCATAATCACCTTCATTCCACGCTCATGAGCGCCGTTCAGAACCTTTTTGAAGGCCTCCATTCCACCAAATTCTTCTGCAATATCCATATAGTCGGAAATATCATAACCACAATCCACTCCCGGAGACGGATACAGTGGTGAGAACCAAATACCGTCACATCCCAGGGCTTTGATATAATCCAGTTTTTCATAAACACCCCAAAGATCACCCATGCCATCGCCATTTCCATCCTTAAAGGAACGGGGCCAAATCTGATAAAACACCTTGTCTTTGTACCACTGATTCGTCTTCATCTGTCTCCCTCTCATCGATCAACATTTTGATGTAATACCACGTCGTTCCGCATTACACCAATTCAATTTGATTATATCATGCTTTTCGTATTTTTCCACTCCTCTCTTAAAAATCCCCTAACGATTCATGAAATTAAAAGCGGCTTGAAGAAAAATCCTTCAAACCGCTTAAAGACAGATTTTCTTTACACGACCTTAATCATACACATCTTATTAAAGGGCATAATCCTTCAGAAGCCGCTTGTAAAATCTTACCCCCTCGGCAAGTGACTCGATGGTGACATTCTCATCCACTGCATGGCAGGAAGCATTCTGCTCATTGGTCATCCGCACCGGAGCAAATCTCAGCGCTGTATCCGTAAGGGCATGGAAATGTCGGCAATCGGTGCCTCCCATGATCAGATAAGGTGAAACACCCGCATCCGGGAAATGAGCCTTGATGGTCTTTTCAATAAATCCATAGGCTGCGGAGTGAATATCCGATACCGGCGACGCATCGCGCTGCTGCAGAACCTCAAAATGCAGGTCATACTTTTTTCCGTATTTTTTCAGGACATTGAGGCTTTCCTCACAGTTCTGATGTACACTGCACCGCAGGTTTGCGATCAGATAGGGTTCTTTGGGGATCACATTGGCGGCGTCACTTCCCTTCATCTGTGTGAAACAGCAGGTCGTCGCCATCAATGCCTCGCCGAAGGGCGAAACCATGGGCATGGCTGCCATCACCAATGGTTTGGTAAGCCAGAGATTTCCCAGCAAAAACCGCAACGGGAAGGAGAAGGCCGGAGCCATCTGCCGAAACATCTCCTGTACCTCCGGGATCAATACCTTTTTAAAGGGACGTTTACGCTCGATCTCAGCGGCAAAGGCAAACAGCCTTGCTGCAGGGGTATTGCGCGGCGGCGTGGAACTGTGCCCGCCCTTTCCCTTAGCCGTGATCTTCACATCCATATAGCCTTTTTCTGTGACACCGATCACCGCATAGGGCTTATCCATACCGGGCACTGCCTCATCGATCACTGCACCGCCCTCATCCATAACAAAGGCGAAGCGAATGCCTTTCTCCCGAAGATAACGCATAGCGGATGCCGCACCGTCACCGCCGGTCTCCTCATTGATGGAATACTCCAAATATACATCACAAGGAGGGATAAAGCCTTCATCAAGCAGTTCCTCCACAGCCTGCAGCTGCACATACATCGTTCCCTTACAGTCCAACGTACCACGGCCATACAGGCATCCGTCTTTTGCCACACCGGAGTACGCCGGTACAGACCATCCTTCATCGGAAGCCGGAACCACATCCTGATGTCCCATAAACAGTACAGGTAATTTACCCTGATCTGCGCCCTCCCAGCGGTAAATAAGTGTGCCATTCAGCACGGTTTTCTCCAACTTTTCATGGATCAGCGGGAAAAGCTTTTCCAATTCCTGATGAAAGAGGTAAAACTGGGACAGATCTTCATGTTCGTGTTTGGAAACCGTAGGGATGCGGATCATGGCTCCCAGTTTTTCTTCCGCGATTTTCAATTCAGTCATAATTAGCCCCTTTCTGCACGCATGGCAGCCATATCC
>JAFOFP010000184.1 GCA_017387285.1 Lachnospiraceae bacterium | reverse complement strand
GAGTTGATGCAGGGCGGCGTGGTCAATTCCGGTATCTTTGCCACCATGCTGCAGCGAGGTGATGTGAAGATCATCGCTGCCGGCCACTCCCATGAAGTCACCCTCAGTGGTGTTTACGGCGGCATTCGTTTCTGTCTGGACGGCTGCGCCGGTTTCTCCCCCTACGGAAATGATGAGACCAGAGGCGGAAGGATCTTCGACCTCCACGAGGACGGAAGCTATGATACCTATATGGTGGCGGTGAAGTATCTGATCAGGATTTGATGTATCTTTAAATTTCACATTGCAGTACACAAGCAAGTCTTAAATAGGAAAAAGGTCTGAGGGAAAACATCTTTCCCTCAGACCTTTCCTGTTATCTCATTGAATTACTCCAGCGTTCTTGCTGCTGCCTCTACCACATGGCCAACCAGTACGGAGGTGGTCACTGCGCCAACACCGCCGGGTACGGGGGTGATTGCGTCAACGATAGGCTCAACCTCAGCATACTTAGCATCGCCTGCGATACCGCCCTTGCCGCCGCGAGCGTTGATCTTGTTCTCATCCCAGTTGATGGAAACGTCGATCACGGTCTGGCCGGGACGAACGAAATCTGCAGTCAAGCTGTTCAGAACACCTGCTGCGGATACAACGATGTCTGCGCCCTTGCAGATCTCTGCGGTGTTTACGGTACGGGTATGACATACGGTAACGGTAGCGTTCTTGCCCATGAGCATGATTGCTGCAGGCTTACCTACTACGAGGCTGCGGCCGATAACCACTGCGTTCTTACCCTTGCAGTCGATGTTGTAGTAATCCAGAATCTCCATACATGCGGAAGGAGTACAGGGAGGGAAGCCAAGCTTCTTTCCGGTAAATACGCCTGCCATGGAGCCGTCGGTCATACCGTCAACATCCTTTGCGGGATCAAGAGCGTTCTCGATCTCGTTCTGATCTGCCTTCAGATGCTTGGGCAGAGGTCTGAACATCAGTACACCGTGGATGGTGTTGTCCTTGTTCACCTCATCGATCACCTTCAGCAGCTCTTCCTTGGTTACATCCTCGGGAAGAACGATCTTCTTAACTTCTACGCCCAGATCTTCACAGCGCTTGGTAGCACCCTTCTCATAGGACAGGTCATCGGGACGCTCACCTACACGGATGATACCCAGAGTAGGGTTAACACCTTTGGTCTTCAGGTCAGCTGCCTGAGCCTTGATTCTCTCATTTAATGCTGCTGCAACTTCTTTTCCAAGTAACTGCTTTGCCATTATTCTCTCCATTCTGCCGCAACTTAGCGGCCTTATGTTTTATGAGTTAGTTTAAACGTCCGCGAACCTGTGCAAATACTTCGTCAGCCAACACGGTGTACTTAGCCAGCATAGCCTCTGCCTTTGCATTCAGCTCCTCTGCGTACTCTCTGTTCTTCATGGACTTGGTGTTGATGAACACATTAAGGCTTGCACCCTGAAGAGCTGCCTTACAGAAGATCACACCTACACCTGCATCACTGATTGCCAGAGTTGAACCCTTTGCTGCAAACTCAACGATAATGTCGATGGCCTCACAGCACTTCTCCATGATCTCCATGGGAACGGAGCAAGCCTCTTTCAGCACGATCTCCATTACGCGTGCCTTCTCAGCCTTCTCCTCCTCAGTCTCTCTGGGCATACCGTATGCCTTGGACAGGGGCTCGAAAACCTCAGCGTCGCGCTCGATCAGGCGAAGGAACTCTGCCTGAAGCTTATCGCACTTTGCCTTCAGCTCCCACATCTCCGCTTCAACATCTGCATATTTCTTCTTACCAACGGTAAGGCTGCCTACCATGTTACCCAGTGCGGTACCTACAGCACCTACCAGAGCAGATGCACCGCCGCCGCCGGGAACGGGAGCCTTGGAAGCCAGAACAGTTACAAACTCATCACACTGTACAGTTGAAAATCCCATTGTATTGTCCTCCTCTTTCTATTATCTTCCCAACGCCTTCATGGCGTTAATGGAGATATCGCAAGCCACACACAAATCCTCCGCCTCACAGGCTCCGACAAAATTATCAGAGAACAGAATCTGTGCGGAAGGCGGAAACTCATCGTCTCCCTCCCACAGAATAAAGCGGACAGACAGATTGCCCAAGATCGACAATTCATATGATACATCACCGAGAGTAAGTTTCTCTCCCTGCATCAACTGACAGGCTTTTGCGAATTTATCGATCTTAAATCCAAAGCCATAAGCCAGGCGGGTGATGCAGCGGCCGGTGAACTGACGGATATATACCTCTCCCCAGGGCATCTCGCCGTAGGTGATATATTTTCCGGTGGACATGGTCCGACGACCACGGATCAGATAGCGCAGAACAAAGATCCGGGCACCAAAGCTCTCACGGTCGGCCAAAGGGGCATATCCCTCTTCCAGGCTGGTCACCGCGAAGTCGGGGAAATGGATCTCATATTTCCGGTTGAGGAGTTCCAAGGTAAACACCTGTCGATCACTGTCATAGGGAATACCGGTGCGATCAGACACTTCCATGGGATCGATTCCGGCAAACTCATTCAGATAATGCTCATAGGGAACTCTGTCCTTCTGATTGTCTTCATAGGGCAAACTCATGTTGTGAACCTCTTTCTGTTATAAAAGTAAGCCATGCAGCCGTAATTCGCGTTGTGCTTGCACATAAGCAGTTACGGATATATGGCATCTGACCCACATGAGCAAGTAGGACGAACGTCCGAATTGCGAATGCGGGCGGCGATTGCGGAAGCGTGTAACGCGAAGCAATCGACTTTTACTTACTTGCACAACGCCTCATCCACCTGTACCACCGACGGGAACAATTCCGCATTGGTGTGAGGGATGAAACAGCAAGCTACAAACTCATCCATGTAACCCGGTGTGGTACTCAGTTCCAGATATGTCATATTTGCCCCCACCTCATGCACCTTTTCCTGTGCCTCATCAGAAAGCATGATGGCATAGGCTCCGGAGAGAGAGGAATTGCCAATATAAGTAAACATATCCAACGGAATATCCGGGAACATGCCGATATTGACTGCATTTTGCATATTGATGCCGCTTCCGATACCTCCGGCCACATAAACGCGGTCGATCATGGAAATATCGAAATCCACGGAAGTCAGCATGGTGTTGATGGCGGAGAAAATCGCACCCTTGGCACGGATAAAGTTATCAATATCCACCTCGGTAATCTCCACATCCTTGACCGAACCGGCCTCCTCACGGAATGCCAGCACATAACTGCCCATACCGTAGGCATCGTGACGGATACGCTTGCCCTCACGGACAAAAATACCCTTAGGGTTGATCATACGACAGCGGAACAGCTCCGCGATCACATCGATGATACCGGATCCGCAAAGGCCAACCGGCTTCTGTCCCTCATCTCCGATCACCGTGAAGGTGGGCTCCATGGTGACAGGGTCAATGGTACATGCCTCAATGGCTCCGTCGGTGGCTCTCATGCCGCAGCTGATGTCTCCGCCCTCGAAAGCAGGTCCTGCAGAGCAGGCACAACTCATGAGGAAATCAGAATTGCCGAATACCAGCTCACCGTTGGTTCCCAAGTCAATAAACAGGGAAAACTCCGGCTTGCTCCAGATGGCACTGGCCAAGGTTCCGGCAGTAATATCGCCGCCTACATAGCTTCCGATATTGGGCGCGATCACAATATTCGCTCTGGGATTAATGTTGATCCTCAGATCTCTCGCTTCAATACTGTCCGTCGCAAAAAATGCGGGAATATAAGGCTCCATACGGATGGGATCGGCATTCACGCCCACCAGCAAATGATTCATGGTCGTATTGGCAGCCACACACATCCGACAAATCTGGCTCTTGCTGATCTTCGCT
>JAFOFP010000183.1 GCA_017387285.1 Lachnospiraceae bacterium | reverse complement strand
GGCACCTCCTCCCAGGCGGCAGAGATGAGCCTCTTTCGCCTTGGCTTCGTGTTCCTTATAAGTAGCATTACGAGCAATGACCTCGTCAAAGTCCACCTTATGGCCGTCAAAGTCAGGACCGTCCACACAGGCAAACTTCACCTCACCGTCCACGGTCAGGCGGCAGCCGCCGCACATACCGGTACCGTCAATCATAACAGGGTTCATGGAAACGGTGGTGGGAATGTCGTACTTGGCGGTCAGCTTGCATGCGAACTTCATCATCATCAGAGGACCGATGGCAAACACATGGTCAAACTTGACGCCGGAGTTGATCAGCTCCTCCAGCTTACCGGTAACAAAACCGGAATAGCCATAAGAACCGTCGTCGGTACAGATGTGCAGATCGGTACAGGCACCTTTCATCTCTTCCTCGAGGATGACGATATCCTTAGTCTTAAAGCCGCCGATCAGATCAACGGTATTGCCGGCCTCAGTCAGAGCCTTGGCAACGGGCAGAGCAATGGCACAACCCAAACCGCCGCCCAGAACAGCCACGCGACCCAGATTTTCCACCTCAGTAGCCACACCCAGAGGGCCGACGAAATCGTGCAGGCAGTCACCCTGATTCAGCAGATCCAGGGCCATAGTGGTGGCGCCGATCTTCTGGAACACCACAGTGACCAGTCCCTTTTCAGCATCCGCGCTGGAGATGGTCAGGGGGATACGCTCACCCTCAGCATCCACACGCAGGATGATAAACTGGCCGGCCTTGGCCTTCTTTGCAATCAGAGGCGCATACACAGAGATCAGACTGATCTCGGGAGTAAGCGTCTTTTTTACTGCAATTTCATACTTATTCATTGCTGCTCCTCCTCTATAATCAGAATAACGATAACTATTTTGAACATGTCCCTCCATCGGGAGTGGAATGGACACGAACCTTACAGACACTGGAGATATTGACCATACAGCGTCATATTCAACTCATCACCGATGGCGTGAACATGATCCTCTGTAACCCAGCCCTCGTTCAGCGCAAGTTCCTCCAGGCAACCCACATAGCGACCGGTCTCATCCTGGATCTTGCGGATGGTCTGTCCGGCATCAATGAGACTGTCCGCAGTACCGGCATCCAGCCAGGTAAAGTCCTTCGCCAGAGGCATGACTTTCAGTTCTCCGCGACGAAGATACTCCAGATTCACATCGGTGATCTCCAGTTCTCCGCGGGCGGAGGGTTTCAGGTTTCCAGCGATCCCCATAACCTGATTGTCATAGAAATACAGGCCGGGAACAATGTAATTAGATTTGGGATAACGGGGTTTTTCTTCGATAGAAATGGCTTTGCCATCCTTATCAAACTCCACGACACCGAAAGGTCTGGGATCTTCCACCCAGTATCCAAATACGGTTGCGCCATGGTCAACATCGGCAGCCTGCTTCAGTGTCTTACCAAGGTCCTTGGCGTAGAAAATGTTATCACCAAGAACCAGACACACCTTGTCCTCCCCCACGAACTCACGGCCGATCAGCAGTGCATCGGCAATGCCGCGGGGAACGGGCTGCTCAGCATATTCGATCCGCACGCCGTACTGACTTCCGTCACCCAACAGCGCACGGAAAGTAGCCGTCTCGTCCGGGGGAACGATAATCAAAATATCCGAAATACCCGCCTGCATAAGGATGGCGATGGGATAATAGATTAGCGGTTTATCATAGACCGGCAGCAGCGGCTTACAGACCGGCTTGGTCATGGGGTAAAGTCTGGTCCCCTTTCCTGCTGCCAATACGATACCTTTCATGAGTGCCTCCTTCATCATTCATACGTTTGCAAAGAATGATATGTTTCACTTTAGTGTAACATGTCTCCACCGCTTTTGCAAGGAGTTTTCACCACAGCACCCCTGTATCGTATAAAATCGGTGTAAAAATAAAAGAGGGATGCACATGGTGTGCATCCCTCTG
>JAFOFP010000182.1 GCA_017387285.1 Lachnospiraceae bacterium | reverse complement strand
CTGCAAATGATCGTGCGTTCACGCATTCCGGGAAGGGTAGACAGATAGCAATGCCTGTGAGGAGCATACGTGATATGCTCATAGACTTCATCGGTGATGACATAGATATCGTACCGTATCGCAAGATCGGCAATGATCTGCAGCTCCTCCCGGGTAAACACTTTTCCACAGGGGTTGGAGGGGTTGCATAGAATCATGGCTTTGACCCTGTCCTGCCGGAAAGCGTCCTCCAGGACATTGGCATCAAACCGGAAGGAAGGTGGGATCAGAGGGACATAGACCGGTTCCGCATTGCTCAGAATGGTGTCGGCGCCGTAGTTTTCGTAAAAGGGCGAGAAGACCACCACTTTGTCGCCGGGATCACATACCGTCAGCACTGCCGCCATCATGGCTTCCGTACTGCCACAGGTGACTACGATTTCCTGATCCGGGTCAACCGGTATGCCTGAGAAGTGTTTCTGCTTTTCTGCCAGTGCTTCCCGGAAGTTTTGTGCACCCCACGTCAGCGCATACTGATGCGGTCCTTGAGGAGCAATCTCCGCTAGACGCTGCGTGATGGCCTGAGGAGGATCAAAATCCGGAAAACCCTGCGACAGGTTAATGGCGCCGTAATGATTGGCCACGCGGGTCATCCGACGGATGACCGAATCGGTAAAAGTATTCGTTTTGTTACTCAGCGGTTTCATATGGTCGTCATGCCCCTGCAGGATTCCTGATATTATTCTTCGGCGTTGCCATCAAGCCGCACTACATTTAAGGAGACGTGATTGGCGGTTGGCTCGGCCTGTGAATGATCAAAGGATATGGAAAAATCACCGTCGATGACAGCGGACAGAAGATCATCGTAATCTTCTTCAGAAAAAGAGTCATTCCACATGGTGGTCTTTGACGGGAGATATACACCGTTTCGGGCAGGTTCCTTTTCCGAGACGAGTCCCATGACATCGGTCCTGCCGGCAAGGTCCTCCCAGCGGCCTTCCACCACGGCGGAAAGCACATTTTCGAGATAACCCGCTATGTTTTTCGCCGCACTTGTTATCGTAAGTCCGTTTCCGTATTTTTTATCGATGGTGGAAGCCTGATCACAGTTTGCTCCGATCACGTTTCCGTCGTGTTTCCTGGCTGCTTCTGCCACAGAGGTATACACGCTTCCGTCGGAGACCATGACGATCTCCGTTCCGTTCTCGTACCATTCGGAGACCGCGGCAGTCAGATCATCATTTCCGGCAATATCATTGGAAAGGGCATATTGAATGGAGACTTCCGCACCGGAATCTCCAACCGCGAGATCCGCACCCTGTACGAATCCGCTCCCGTAACGGCGGGAGGACTCGGAATCGGTCCCGAGAAAGCCTAGTCTGGCAAATCCCATTTTTACCGCGGCATAACCGGCCAGAAAACCGGCCAGTTCTTCCTGGAAATCTCCGCAGGTAACATTTTCCCAGTGATAAAAATCCGTGACAGTCCAGGAATCCGGATTCCCGTCATATTTATCGCCCAGTGTGGTAAGAAGCAGATCCTCCGCAGAGACATCCAGTGCAACAAATTTCACATCCGGGTACAGCTCACAAGCTTCTGTTACTGCTCGGGCAAAGGAACTTCCCGGTATTATCAGGAGATTACACCCTTCCGATACAGCAGCGGCGATAGCAGAAAGATGTGCTTCCGTGGAGTTTTCCTCCGATTTATAAAACGCGAAATCAATATGATTGTCATCACAGAAATCACGGCAGACTTCGTAGACCGTCTGATTATATCCCTGATCAGAAATATCTCCGAAGGCAGAGATCACAGCGGCCTTGACATATCCCTGATCCGTGGATACGACTGAAGTCTCACCATCTTCGCCGGAAGACGGAGAGAGACCGCAGGCACACATCAGCACTAGCATGCTCAGTGACAACAGAACAGTGAAGATTCTTCTCATGAGTACAACTCCTAAATGAAGAGGTTTCGAATTTTTAAACAGTATACCATACACAGAGAAAACAAAAAAGATGAGATGTATCATGACTGCTGGATACATCTCATCAGTGGTTATATGCAGACAACGGGAGAGGCGGCTGAAGGGAAATAAGGTAAGAGTGAAGGAAGACAGCCGAAAAAAGAGGGAGGTTGTTTGTCCGTTGCCAGTGCATTCTATGAAGTTAGTTATAACTAACTATGGACATAAGGTATCATTTCTCATCATGCATGTCAATACTTTTCTTAAAAAAGAAATCTGCGGAAAAACAAAATACACTTTTGTAGCTGAG
>JAFOFP010000181.1 GCA_017387285.1 Lachnospiraceae bacterium | reverse complement strand
CCTGATAACGGAATTTTGGGATAAGTCCCATTTTTTCCAATGCCTTTTCAATCTCTTCCTCGTTCATACCGGAGAGATCGGGCATTTTAACGATCTTATTTGCTGCAGAGGTAGGTGCCTCTGTCTCATCGGGTACAGCTTCAGTGGTCTGCTGTGTTCCGGTAGACGGATCATCCACAGGGCCTTTTCGGCCGATGATACCAAAGAACTGGAGCAGCAGGAAGATAACCAAGAAGAGGATCAATACAGCAACGCCAATAATGACACCGAAAATGATTTTTTCGGATTTTGAAGTTTCCTCTTCATCCTCATCATCTTCGCTATCATCCTCATCAAGTTCGTCATCATCTCCGCTGATGTCAGGTTCAATGCCCATCAGATAGTCTTGCTCTTCGTCAAAGAAAAAGTCAGTGTCTTCATCAGAATCCAGATCAAGAGATATTCCTTCCTTGATCTGTGACATTTCATCTTCACTCATCACACGGGTAGCCTCTGCACTGGTGATGGGTACGATCTTAACAAAATCCTCATCGGGAGTCATCAGCGCACGGCGCAGATCCGCAATCAGCAGAGAAACATTTGCATAACGCATCTCCGGCTTTTTCTGTGTACATTTTAAAATGATCTTCTCAAGACTGACAGGAATCATGGAATCGTATTTCAAAGGGGAGTCCATCTCGCCCTGAATATGAAGCAGTGCCACTGCAACCGCCGAATCGCCTTCATAAGGCACATGTCCGGTCAGCATCTCATACATAGTGATACCCAGAGAATAAATATCACTGCGCTCATCGCAGTATCCTCCTCTGGCCTGCTCGGGGGAAATATAATGTACAGATCCCATGGTGGCGGAATTAATGGTCTGGCTGGAGGGAGCCTTGGCAATGCCGAAATCGGTTACCTTCACCTTACCATCCTTGGAAATCATGATATTCTGGGGCTTGATGTCACGGTGAACGATCTTGTGCTCATGGGCAGTCTCCATACCCTGTGCGATCTGCATGGCAATACCGATGGACTCGCGGATTTCCAACTTGCCCTTTTTTTCGATATACTGCTTAAGAGTAATGCCCTCAACCAGTTCCAGCACAATATAATGCAGATCCTTCTCTTCGCCTACATCGTATACATTTACAATGTTCGGATGAGCCAGTCTGGCAGCTGCCTGTGCCTCCGCGCTGAACTTTGCGAGGAAATGCTCGTCATTGCTGTACTCAGGCTTCAATACCTTTACGGCGACATAGCGTCCCAGCTTGCGGCATTTGGCTTTGTACACATCTGCCATTCCGCCGGAACCGATCTTTCCCAGTATTTCATACCTGTTGTCCAATAATGTACCTGTTCTAATCATAATTCACCTCATCAATTGTTTACGGATTTATCAAAACGACGGATATATTATCGCTTCCGCCGGCCTCGTTTGCGGATCTTACCAGTTTGCCTGCAAGCCGGATGGGTTCATCACCCATACTCAGTATGGTCTCTATGTAACGATCACTGAGCATATTGGTTAGACCGTCAGAACAAAGCAGAAAACGATCTCCGTCACGAATATCTCCCTCAAAGTAATCGGGAATGATTTCTTCCGACGCACCCACCGCACGGGTAATAATGTTTTTACGGGCCCGATAGACTTCACTGTCTCGCTCCAATTGTCCCAGGGCACACATTTCTTCTACCCAGGAGTGATCTTTGCTGATCTGGGTCAAATGGTTGTCACGAAACAGATAGCAACGGCTGTCTCCGACATTCGCAGCGAGATAGTGATCATCCCACACACTGATCATGACCAATGTGGTGCCCATGCCGGAAAGATCGGGATTTATCTTACTATGAGAAAGGACAGCGTCATTAGCTCCTTTAATGGCGTGTTTAAAGCCCTCAAGAAAAT
>JAFOFP010000180.1 GCA_017387285.1 Lachnospiraceae bacterium | reverse complement strand
GATATATCCCCCTGCTGAAGGGACCCGAGGGTATCGCTTATACTCCTCATGTGCCCGGTAGCTGGGATGTTAAGATGGCAATCAGCGCAGATACCGACAATGTAGATCTCTGCCTGAAGATCGCTGACCTGTTCTACTCTGTAGAGGGTACTCTGATCGGACGTTACGGTACCGAGGGTGAGCACTGGACTCGTGATATCAACGTGATGATCGAGAACGGAGCTGATCCTAAGTACATCGAGAAGGCAATGGAGACTTACACCATGGCTGAGCTTACTGACCTGTGGCAGATCAACCACAACGGAAACTGGAGAGGCGTTAGCCCTCAGTGTACCGTAGGTCTTCAGATGCTTGATTACTACGGAAAGGATTCCGCAGAGTCCATCGAGTCCAATAAGCTCATCTCCGGTGAGGTATACTACAGCTATGATGACTGGAAAATGGACAATCTGAGAGGACACCATCCCGATGAGCTGCTTCCTACCCTGAAGTACAGCGATGATGAGTTGGGTGAGATCGGCGAGATCATCGTTAACGTTGATGAGCATATGTGGACAAATCTTGCTCAGTTCATCAAGGGCGAAAGAGACGTCGAGAAGGATTGGGATACCTACCTTGCTGAGATGGAGAATTTGGGACTGAGCCAGTGGCTGAAGATAGCACAGACTGCTTACGACCGTCAGAAGTAAAATTTGGCAATGATGGCTGCCGGTGGTTTTCCTCTGGCAGCCATTTGATGCATAAGGAGTTATTATGGAAAAAAACACACAAGCTACGGCTAAGCCGACGGCATATAAAAAATCTGTTTGGAAGAAGGCAGCTGCCAGATGGCAGATTTATCTCCTGCTGATATTGCCTGTTGCCCTGCTGCTGATTTTTAACTATGCACCCATGGCCGGTGTTGTCATTGCGTTTAAGAAGTTTAGTCTGAGAAAGGGAATTTGGGATTCCCCTTGGGTTGGTTTTGCGAATTTTGAAAAGTTCTTTACCTCCTTTAAATTCCCGTTGATTTTGAAGAATACGATCATTCTGTCCATCTATGGTTTTGCGGCTAGTTTCCCGCTTCCCATCGTGTTGGCGCTCTGCCTCAATGCCATGCGTGGAAGAAGATATAAAAAGGTGATTCAGACGGTTACCTATCTGCCTCATTTTATTTCCACCGTTGTTATGGTCGGCCTGCTGTTTTCCGTTTTGAGTAACCGGTCCGGTCTGTACGGTGCGCTCTATACCGGAATGACCGGAGAAATCGGTCCCAACATTTTGGGTAACCCCAAGTCGTTCCGACACCTGTATGTATGGAGTGATGTTTGGAAAAATACGGGATATGCTGCGGTAATCTATATTGCGGCTCTGGCAGGTGTTGACGTCTCCCTTCATCAGTCGGCAGAGATCGACGGAGCATCTCGATTCCAGCGTATGATTTATATTGATCTGCCGACCATCATGCCTTCCATCAGCATTCTGTTGATTCTGGAAGTAGGAAAAATCCTGAGTGTAGGTGCGGAGAGAGTACTGCTGATGCAGAACACCTTGAATATGCAGTACAGTGAAGTTATTTCTACCTACGTGTATAAGATGGGTATTGCCAGCGGTGCATCCAATGACTATTCCTTCTCCACCGCGGTTGGATTGTTTAACTCAGTGGTTAACTTTATCCTGTTGATTGTCACCAATAAGATCAGTGATAAGATCTCAGGAAACGCAATTTTTTAAAGGAGATAGAAAATGCATAAATTTAGATATCTCAGTTGGAATGATAAAGTATTCTATATCGTGAATGCCTTGGTTTTGACGATATTCTTCATCATGGTACTTTATCCCTGTATATTTGTAGTTAGTGCCTCCCTTTCGGAAGGTATGTATGTAAACAATGGTAAAGTTGTTCTGTTTCCTGTTGGATTCACTTGGGAAAACTATTCGATGGCACTGAGTATGGAGGTTATCTGGATCGGTTTCTTCAATTCAGTTAAGTATGCTGCCATAGGTGCGTTCATCAGTGTTTCCATGACCATGACTGTTGCCTATGCGCTGTCCAGAGACAATGTTCCCGGCAACAAAGTGGTTATGTTCCTCTATCTGGTGACCATGTTCTTCTCCGGCGGTCTGATCCCCACCTATCTGGTAATCAGAAGTCTTGATATGGTAAATACCATGTGGGCACTGGTTCTTCCCGGAGCAGTAACTGCCTACAACATGATCGTAGCCAGAACCTTTATCCGAAACTCCATCCCCAATGAGCTGTTGGAGGCATCGATGATGGATGGCTGTTCCGATATTGTGTATTACGTCAGAATCGTCCTTCCTCTTTCCAAGGCGATCATTGCGGTAAACACGCTGAATGCTGTCGTTTCACAGTGGAACTCCTACATGAGTCCCATGATTTATCTGAATGACAGAAACAAGATGACTCTTCCGATCTTCCTGAAGGAGATTCTGCTGAACTCCACCATCGAGGTAACCGAGGGAATGGATTATCTGGAGATTGCCAAGATGAATGAGCGAATGGCATCAATGAAATATGCGATCATCGTAATGACCATGGTTCCGATCCTGATTCTCTATCCGTTTATTCAGAAGTATTTTGTAAAGGGTGTTATGGTAGGTTCTGTGAAAGGATGAATATTGCAATGTTTAAAACAGAGACACATATGCATACAAGGGAGTCCAGTCCCTGTGCCCATGAGAAAGCCATTAAGATGGTGGACCATTATAAAGAGGCTGGGTTCAGTACAGTTTTTACGTCCGATCATATCAGTCGGCGCATCTTTGATAATTACGGTGATGTTTCATGGAAGGATAAAGTGACCATGTTCATGGCCGGATATTATCGTGCGAGACATCGCGGATTAACGATTGGTGTCAACGTACTGTTTTCCGTTGAACTGGAGGTTCGGGACGAATACAGAAATCACTATTTGCTGTATAATGTCACCAGAGAATTTCTGGAGGAGCATGAGTGTATCCTGTACGCAAGTATTGAGGAATTGTATCCACTGTTCAAAGAAAATGATATTTATGTTGTACAAGCTCATCCTGCCCGCTTGACCAGTATTCCCACGCCCAACAGTGTGGATGCCTTTGAGGTGTACAATGGCAAGCTGGCAGATGAGTTCAACGAAGAGGCGTTAAAACTTGCGGTGGAGTATGATCTGCCGCAGACGGCCGGTTCTGATGCCCATAAACTGGAGCATATCGGGCAGGCTGCCGTTTTGTCGGAATATGAGATCAAGACGTCTCAGGATTATATTAACCTGCTGAAAAACCGGCAGGCAGTGATCTATAGAAAACCTAAGGAACCTTTGGAAAAAGGAGAGTAATGTGATGTTAGGCGAGAGAACGGTATCCTCCGGCAGCTGTGGATTTTTTCGGGATAACGGAAATTACGTGATCAATACAGCCAATACTCCGGAAGCATACATAACTGAGCTGTTTAATGATGAATATGTAATGGAGCTATCCCAGCGTCTTAAGGGGGGCAGTTTCCGCGTTGACCGCTACAATCAGGTCGCAGTGTTTGAAAAAGACAGAAGCTTTTATCTGGCTGAGGAAAACAGTTTGCACAGACTGTTCCAGGGCGAAGGACGCAAGCATCAGGTGGAATTCCACCCCGGATATGTGAGCGGTAAAGAAGAGTTCGATCATGTTAGTGTGGAAATCTGTGCTTTTGTACCGGTTGCAGGAAAGAGAGAATTTTGGAAAGTCTGTGTGACAAATACAGCAGATGTGCCCAGAAAGATGAATCTGTTCTGTCATTATCCCATTACACTGACCGGCCCCATGGGTGGTGAGTGCAGACTGGAAAAAGAAAAAAACTATGTGTATAAGTATTCCTTCCCCTATCATGTCTTCTATGAAGAGATGGAAAAGGTCAAGGATAATTTTGCATACAGTTACGTGTTGTCGGATACCGTGATCACATCCTATGATGGAAATGGTCAGGCCTTTAAGGGCTGTGATAACCCTCTGGAGATGCCGTTGGCGGTTAAAAATGGCAGCTGCAGCAATTGTCCCGGAGAGGCGAAGGATATGGCTGCGTCACTCCACTATGCCTTTGAGTTGATGCCCGGAGAGAGCAAGGCAGTCACACTGGTGTTGGGCACCGTAGTAAAAAAAGAAGAAATCGATGAATTGGCAGCTGACTTCCCGTCCTACGAGGAGGAGCTGGATCGGGTTAAGAAATTATGGGAAGCAAGATGCAGTGCTTATCATATCGAGACACCCTATAAAGAGTTGAATCATTTGTTTAATGTGTGGTTCCCTATGCGGGCTACTTATCTGGCTCGCTTAAACCGCGGATCAGCGTATTGTCCTGTCCGCAATCAGCTTCAGGATGCCCTGGGATATTCCATGGTGGAGCCTGAGGAAGCGTTAACATACGCGTTAGATGTATTGAGAAGACAAAAATCTACCGGATATATTAAGCAGTGGAATATGGTGGACGGATCTGCCCCCCAGAAACTCTGCAAGATTGAGCACAGTGATGGACCGATCTGGCTGATCCTGTGTCTCACTGAGATTATTCAGAATACCGGAAAGATAGAGCATTTCCTGCAGTTGGAGCCTTATTCGGACTGCGATTTGAAAGAGAGTATATTAGAGCACCTGCGCAAGGCGGCTCTATACATGGATAAAATGGTGGGAGATCACGGAATCTGTCTGTTCCTGGATGGAGACTGGACTGATCCCATTAACGGAGCCGGCAGAGGCGGCAAGGGTGAATCGGTGTGGAATTCCATGGCGCTGATTTATGCCATCAGGCAGCTGACAGCCCTTTTCCCCGATGAGGAATTGACGGCCATCGCTGATCGCCACGCGGAGAACATCAACAAGTATTGTTGGGATGGAAAGTGGTATATTGCCGGATTCGATGACGAGGGAAAGCCCTTCGGAAAGAGTACGGATGAGGAAGCAAAGATTTTCCTGAACACCCAGAGCTGGGCATTTATTGCGGACATTGTTCCGGAGGAATACAGGGACACCCTGAAGGAGAGCATCGAAACGCTGAAAACACCGTTTGGATATTTGCTGCTGGCTCCGGCACTGACCAAGTGGGATCCTGTTTGGGGAAGAGTAAGCTTGAAAATGAAGGGAACCGGTGAAAACGGTTCGGTATATTGTCATGCTTCCATGTTTAAGGCCTTGGGCGATTGTATGCGGGGAGACAAGGAAATGGCATTTAACACCTTGTTTGACACGCTGCCCATCAATGGGGCCAATTCTCCGGATGTGAGTTATCAGCTGCCATTGTTTGTTCCCAACAGTTATTTTTCCATTGAGGGTCCCAATTTCGGTAAGTCCACCCGCAAGAGCGGAAGCGGCACCAATGCATGGATGCTTTGGGTGATGCTGAAGTACATTTTGGGTGTGAAGGCAACGATCAATGGAATTACGTTTGAGGATAATCTTCCAGAGTGTCTTAAGGGCACGAAGGTGACGGTTAAGTTCAGAGATGAATTTTACCGGTTTTGATAGGATGATCGGATAAAGAAAGGGTTGTGTGTGAGATGAACATTCATTTTATCGGTACATGTGCAGGGACGGAACCTATGCCGGGACGAAAACATGCTTCTGTGGTGTTGGAGTCCCAGGATCATCTGTACTGGTTCGACGCCGGAGAGGGCTGTTCTTATACCGGACATTTGATGGGACTGGATCTGCTGAAGACCGGTAAGATCGTCATATCACACACCCATATGGATCATGTGGGAGGTCTCGGCAATCTGCTGTGGAATATCAGAAAGCTGACCTTTGCCAGAAAGCAGCCCCACGCCTATGGTAGGGTTGATGTGCATATCCCCAACATGGAAACATGGCAGGGGCTGATGATGCTGCTAAAAAATACAGAAGGAAATTTTGAGACGGATTTCGCCTTGACAGGAATGCAGGTGAAGGATGGTCTTGTATTTGATGACGGTATCATGAGGGTAACGGCATATTCCAACAGCCACATGGACCGGCAGAGCCCGGATTGGCGCCAGGCCTTTTCCTACGAGATCGAATGTGAGGGGAAGCGGATCATTTATTCAGGCGATTTGGGAAAACTGGAGGAGCTGGATACACTCCTGGATGCAGGTAAACCCAATGATGCGCTGATGATTGAGACCGGTCATTATCGAATGGAACAGGTATATGAATATTTGAAGGACAAAAAAATCGGACAGATATTCTTTTGCCATCACGGAAAAAACATCATGAAGGATCCGGAGGCAGCACGCGAAAGAGCTGATCAGCTGTTTTGCGGAAGGGCTGTGATCACGGAAGACGGAATGACCATAGCGTGGTGAGCAAAGCGGAAGGTGAGGAAATAGATATGGTATATCAGAAGATAAGTGGTTTTTCAGATGAGATATCCAGGGATGTGTGCAAGCAGTTCGCCGGACTGAACAAGCTGAACATTTCCTACTTTGAGCCCAGAGGAATCGGCCCAAAGAATATCGCGGATCTGAATGACGAGGAAGTTGCCGAGTTAAAGGAAACCATGGAAAAGTATGGGATCAAGGTGTCCTCCATCGGTTCCCCCATCGGTAAGATTAAACTGACGGATTCCTTTGAGGAGCATTTTGAGAAGTTTAAGCGGGTTGTAGCGATTGCAAAGGAACTGGATGCCAAATATATCAGAATGTTCAGTTTTTATCACGAGAGCGGAAGCGATGTGTGGACCGATGAGGAGAGAGCGGAGGTTCTTGCCCGTTTGAGAGAGATGATCGCATACGCCAAGGAGCAGGATGTGATTCTGCTTCACGAAAATGAGAAGGACATTTACGGCGACAACGCAGCTCGCTGTGAAGATCTGATGAAGGAACTGTATGGTGATCATTTCAAGGCAGTGTTCGATCCGGCCAACTTTGTACAGGTGGGAGAGAGTACGATCAATGCTTTGGAGAAGCTGCAGCCCTACGTTGAGTACGTTCATATCAAGGACGCCTATGCCTGTGATGGCAAGGTGGTTCCCGTTGGTTACGGTGACGGAAATGTGGAGGATGTGCTGAGAAAGCTGTTCGAGGCAGGATATGATGGATTTTTGAGCCTTGAGCCTCACCTGCGCAAGCTGGAGGCAGTCAGTGAGCTGGATTTGGGCGATATGCGGTCAAGACTTCCTGAGGGAGATGAGGCCTGCTTCACTCTGGCATACTGGGCACTGTTGGATCTGTTGAAGAAAATTTGATGAAAAGGCAGGGATCTGCATTGGATAATATTTCTCCCGGACAATTTATAGACCTGAGCAAAAGCTGTATGTCCTGTCGCACGGAGACGGTGAACGGTACGACCTATCTGAGCTTTGGCAGTGCTCAGGGGAAAATTGTGCATATTGCAGCAAAAATCAGCAGTGCTCCATTTCAGACAGTAGTCGTGGAGTTTAACGGAAAAACCAGCTGTATTGAAAAGCCGGAAGGATTTCTTTCGGTGGAGTTCTTTGATGCGGAGGATGTCAGGATCGGTTCGGCATATAAAGGACGGGTGTTGGGCGTTAGCCGATGTGGCTATCACCGGTATGGCTATATTGCGCCTCCGGGGACTGCTTACGGAAAGGTTTTGGTTGTCACCGATGGGGCGACAGAGATCACGTTAGCCAATGTCAGGGTTTACTGTCTCGATTGTGTTCCCAGAAGAGGTAGAAACGGAATGATGCTGGATGCCCATCTGGGAATGCTGATGGTCGCACCCAGAAATGTGATGGAGAGTTTTGAATTGGCTCCCAGAGCCGGATTTGAGACGCTGATCACCAATGTGAATGCCTCTTCGGATGGCGTGTTGGTGGCATTGCACAATGACACGGTGGATGAGACCAGCAACGGCAACGGCAGCGTATCTGATTTCAGCTATGAGGAGCTGCAGAAATTGGATTTCGGCGGATGGTTCAATGGGGTATATGCCGATGTTCGGATCCCGAAACTGGAAGCTGTGACGCGGTTTGCATCGGCCAGCGGTATGCATTTGATTTATCGTATGCATCGCAAATGGGCAGACCCTGATCACGATAATTACACAAATGAGATTTATCACTATATCAAGAAATACGGTATGGTGGGAAAAGCCACCCTCAAAGTATTTAACGACAAGGAAATCGACTATTATCGGGAAATATTTGGAAAGGATGTGGCGTATATTTACTGCACGCCTGCACTGCCCACAGACGAACAGATCGCCTGGGCGGCAAATTTTGACGGGGATATCACGCTGGAGCCTAAATATAAGGTGGTGACAGAGGAATTTTGTGAGAAATGCATTGCAGCAGGGGTGAAAATGTCTTCGTATATTGTCAATGACATGGCGGTTATGCGAAAATTGTTCCTGATGGGCATAACACGGTTTTGTACGGACACATATTCCGATATTGTGTTCCCGCTGGATTGATGATCCCATATTAAAACAATGATCAGATGACATCATTACGATAAAAGGAGAGAACAGATGAATAAGGTAAAAATTGGAATTGTTGGTTTTGGAAACATTGGTTTATCTCATTCAAAGAGTCTGACATCCGGGAAAGTACCGGAGATGGAAATGACGGCGATTTGCGATGTGCTTGAGGAAAGACGTGAAATGGCAAAGAAACTGTACCCTTCTGTACAGGTATTTGACAATGCAGAGGCTTTGTTTTCCAGCGGTGCCTGTGATACCGTTTTGATCTCTACCCGCCATTATTCCCATCCTGAACTGGCCACACAGGCGCTTGCCCATGGCTTGAATGTGTTGGTGGAG
>JAFOFP010000179.1 GCA_017387285.1 Lachnospiraceae bacterium | reverse complement strand
GTAACCGCATCGCGGATCGGTACCTCTCTAAGCTCTGCCCCCAATTTTTTCGTCAAGGTGCAGGCATTGGTGTATGTGCGGTCGGTGGTTCCGAAACCGGGCATGGTCACGGAAGTGATTCCGCTTCGGGGAAGTCCCAATAAATCAAAGGCTTTCGCAATAATCAGCAATGCCAGCGTGGAATCCAATCCTCCGGAGATACCGACAACCGCAGATTTGCAGTTGGTGTGCTCCAGACGCTTCTTTAATCCTCTGGCCTGAATGGACAATATTTCCTCAAACCGCTTCGCTCTCACCGCCGGATCCTGTGGAATAAAGGGAGACTGAGGGATCTCCCGCTCCAGCTGAAGTGCTGTTTTTTTCATGGTAAAGGGAACAGTCTTATGGTTCGCTCCGTCAGAAGGAAAACTGCCAAAACGTCTACGCTCACTGCGAATCCGCTCCAAATCCAGATCTGCACAGGTTACTCCCGTGGAAAACAGTTCCGACTCACCGATCATGGTGCCATTCTCTGCGATCATGTTGTGACCGGAGAACACCAGATCCTGAGTGGATTCGCCCTCTCCCGCATTGGCCAATACATATCCGCAAACAAGCCTTGCAGACTGTCCGGTGATCAGCTGGCGACGATATTCATTCTTCCCGGTGATCTCATCGCTGGCGGAGCAGTTCACGATCACCGTAGCTCCGGCCAACGCGTGGTTTACGCTGGGAGGGCAGGGTGCCCATACATCAAAGCACAGCTCCGCGGCAATCACCAACTCAGGAATACTCTCACAGGCAAACAGCAGATTACAGCCAAAGGGAACCGGATAAACCTCTCCTGACTTATCTCTGAATGTTATCTCACAAACCTCGTCACTACCCGCAGCAAAATAACGCCCCTCGCCAAACTCACCGTGATTGGGCAGGTGTTTTTTGGGGACAAAGCCTAAAACACGGCCCTTATTCAGCACTGCAGCCACATTGTACAGGCGAAAATTCTTTTCCACCGGCAACCCAATGGCGATGACCGCATCCATTTTGGATGTGGAGGACGCCAACTCCCGGAGAGCCTCCAGGCAACCGTCCACCAAGGAGCTTTGCAGCATAAGATCCCCTGCCGTATATCCACTGAGACACAATTCCGGCAAAACAATCAGCTTCGCCCCTCTGTCATAGGCGATCCTGATCTGATCCAACGCCTGTCCCAGGTTATGTCCAGGGTCTGCCACCTTAATTTTGGGAGTGACTGCTGCCACACGGATAAACTGATCAAACATAATATTGTCCTCGCTTTTTATTTATTTCAACACAAACTCCAATACCACCGGATTGTGGTCCGAATACAAAAACTCCAGATCTGCGTTGTCCAATGCGATCACTTCCACATTGTCCGAGACGATGAATCCGTCCACCGTGGCCACAAAACTGGTTCCCGGTGTGTAGGGAATATCGTTGTCACGCACTGACGGTGAACGCTCCGCTGTGGTCTCCTCACAGACCATAAATCCGTCAGGGAGATATTTCTGCTGCAAGGGCTGTGCCCATGAGCTGTAGGCATCGGCTCCGTTAAAGTAAGTCACCGAATCTCCGGTCACATCCTGATTAAAGTCGCCGCCGCAGATCACGTAATTGCCGGCCTTATATTCTCGCTCCATCTCCTCGCAAAGCATGATAAACTGTCCGGTACGGATGGACTCATCACCGCCGTATGCAGTCAGATGAACATTGAACACGCACAGATAATTTCCGTTCTCCGCAGGAAGCCGATTCACGCTGTAACAGCGATCCAGATCAAAAAACTTGTTGGGAATGCTCTGATCGATCTCCAATTTCCTGCGGACGGATAAAACAGGAAAGAGGAATCATAGTTCACCGCAAAGGTGGACGCATAATCGGAAAATACGTCCTGCAGCTGTCTGTACTGATCAATATGATAACTCCGCGTGGAGTCCACGTCAATCTCCTGGAACAAAATAATGTCCGCACTCAGATCCTTCACATAATCTGCCGCACCCTGCACAGTCTCCCTGCAAAGTTCCTCGCTGCGGGCCCAGGACTCCACACCACCATCCATGAAAAAGGTAAAATCCGGGATGTAGGCTCCGAATCCGATATTGTAGGACACAGCCTTCAACGGTACTCCCACAGGTACTTCACTCTCCTGCTGATTATCTGTGGTCAACACAATATCCGGCTCCAGCCGATGGTAGTCCACCATCAGGTAGGTAAAATATCCGCCCACGATCAATATCAGTATACCCAGAATAACCAAAACCACCCTGAGAATCCGCTTTCCCCGTGAGATCACTTTCTTTTCCTTCGTTCCCATTCTCATTGTCCTTTCTCCATCGCCATACAAGACTCTTTAGATACCCCATCATATCTGGGGCACCATTGATCCACCATAGATTGTATTATTCGCCCTTCAACTCCACAAACGTTGGCTCATGGCCGACAGCAGGCAGAAACACGTCCAACAACGCCTTTATCCCCAGTCGGATACTGGAAGTATTGATACAGGGATGACAGCCAAAGGTCTCTCCCTCCAATACATCCTTATCGATCAACAGCTGCACTTGATTATCCTTGTCATTCATCAATCCCATCACG
>JAFOFP010000178.1 GCA_017387285.1 Lachnospiraceae bacterium | reverse complement strand
GTTGTAACATCATTTCAACCAAAACGTAAAATTATTTCAACGGCATTTAAACGGTTTATCCACGCTGCGTTTAGTACTGATGGCAATTGCATTGCATGTATAGGGGCACGGCTCTTTTTTGTGGTTAGCCTTTGAACCTTATGACTTCTATTATACCGAATAAAACATATTTTGTCATTCTTTTTGGATTAGTTTTCTGTGTGTTGTCAATACTTTGACTGGACCATAGTTTGCAGAGCCGATTTTGAGCCATTAGGCTTCATCATATCATAGGCAGAGAGGACAGTTATGAAATCGATTTGGACAGATACAGCAGAATTTACAGAGCGGAAGCCTCTGCACGGAAATATTACGGTACAGGTCGCGGTGATCGGTGGAGGGATCGCCGGGATATTGATTGCCTGGCAGCTGAAACAGAGGGGGTTGGACGTGGTGATTTTGGAGGAGGAGAGGATCTGCACAGGACAGACCGGCTGTACCACGGCGAAGATCACTTGCCAACATAACCTGATTTATGATCGTCTGATCCGCCAATTCGGCAGAGAAAGAGCCAGGCTGTATGCAAAGGCTAATCTGGCGGCGGTGGGTGAATATGAAAAATTAATTCGGGAGAGAAAGATCGACTGTGATTTTTCGCGGCAGACGTCATGGCTTTTTTCCACAGAAAAAGTGGATGGTGTGGAAAGGGAGGCCGGGGCGGCACGGCTTTTGGGGATAAATGCGGAGTATACCACATATACGGGACTGCCCTTTAAGGTGAAAGGGGCGGTAAAGTTTGAACAGCAGGCACAGTTTCATCCCTTAAAGTTTTTGAAGGTGCTGGCCGCGGAATTGACCATCTATGAGCACACACGGGTGATTTCCTTGGAGGGCGGTAATGTCATCCGCGGGAGAACAGCGGAAAAAACCAGTCTGATCACGGATAAGGGGGTGGTGACAGCCTCACAAGTGGTATTTGCCTGCCATTATCCCTTCGTGAACTTTCCGGGACTTTATTTTGCGCGACTGCATCAGGAGAGAAGTTATGTGGTGGCATTGGAGAATGCCCGAATGCCCGAGGGGATCTATCTGGGAGTGGACGGAGACAAATTTTCCCTGAGAAAGGCCGGCGATCTGACGCTCCTTGGCGGGTGCAGTCATCGCACCGGGGGAAACCGGGGCGGCGGGGAATACGACGTTTTGTTGGAGAAAGCGCAGCAGTGGTTTCCCGGCAGTCGGGAGGTGAAGCGCTGGTCCGCACAGGATTGCATGAGTTTGGATGGGATTCCCTATATTGGCAGGTTTGCAGCCTCGAAACCTCACTGGTATGTGGCCACGGGATTTAACAAATGGGGGATGACCTCTGCCATGGTGGCTTCCGGGATCATTCCGGATCTGATCTGTGGCACAGAAAATGTGTATGCACCTGTGTTTTCGCCCCAGCGGTTCAATTTAAATGCTTCGGCGGGCAACCTGCTCTGCAATCTGGGGATATCCTCCGCAGGCTTGGTCAAAGGTGCCATAGCCGGATTGAACACTAAAGGAAAGGTAACAAAAAGGTGCTCTCACCTGGGCTGCAAACTGGAATGGAATGCAGATGAGAACACCTGGGAATGCCCGTGTCATGGGTCCTGTTTTGCCGACGACGGAACTAAACTGGAAGGGCCTGCGCAGACGGGAATACGATTGTAATGGTGGTTCCTTTGCCCACCTCACTGTGGCAGAGAATCTCCGCGTTGTGAAATGCGGCGGCATGCTTTACGATGGATAAGCCCAGACCGGTACCACCCACCGCGTTGGAATGGCTTTTGTCCATTCGGTAGAAACGCTCAAACACCCGGTCGATGTCTTCCTTGGGGATACCGATGCCGGTGTCTGCCACGGTCAGAAGGACTTTGTCCTCCGATGAGTGGACAGAAATGGTTACGGTGCCGCCGGGATTGTTATACTTGATGGAGTTGTCGCAGAGATTGTAGATCATCTCATCCAGCAGCTTTCTGGCACCGTTGATGATGCAGTGGTCGCCCTGAAGGGAGAGGGTGATCTGTTGTTTCTCGGCAACCGGATCAAGGTGATCCAGCGTATCCGCTGCGATCTCATACAGGTCGATTTCCTCAATGGGCAGGGGAATCTCCTTTTCTTCCAGACGGGAAATCTTGATGATATCCTGTACCAGCGAGATCAGACGCTGGGATTCATTGAAAATTCGACCGGCAAAGGTAGGGATATCCTTTGTCTCCACCACGCCGTCGCGAATGATTTCCGCGTAACCGGAGATGGAGGTGAGGGGGGTTTTCAGTTCGTGGGAGACGTTGGCGGTAAACTCGCGGCGCATTTTGTCCTGACGCTCATGTTCTGATTTCAATTCTTTCATCTGCATGGCGATGCGCCGGTTCTGAATATTGATTCGTCGAACAAAGGGCTGGAGCTCCGGGTAAACATCCTCCTCGGAAGGGTTGGACAGATCGATCCGGTCCAGCGGTGTAGTCAGAGTCTGGGCTACCTTGGCAGACAGGATTAGGGAAACGGCGACTGCAATGAGCAGCACAATAATGATCAGATGAAAATTGGATTTGAGCAAAGTCAGAACGGTATACTGCGTATCGGAAAAACGCAGAATCTGACCATTATCTAACCGGATCGCATAGTTGTCCACGACCTCGGAAAGGGTATCGGAATAGCGGGCGCTCTGTCCGTATCCGTTGGTCAGTGCCTCCTGTACTTCCTCCCGGTTCCCATGGTTTTCCATGGAGGAGGAGTCGGTGCGCGAATCCTGAAGAACGGTGCCGTCGGGAGCAATCAGGGTGACACGGGAATTGGTGTCCAGGATCATCACATCAAGGAAGTCATCACCGTATTGGTTGATGGCGGAGGCGATGAGCTGAGTTTGGGATTTCAGCTGATCGACATGCTGTGACGAAAAGTAACCGTAGAGGGCATCCAGCGTGACCGTCATGCAGGACAGGAACACGATAATGGCAACCAAAAAGGTATTCCAAAATAATTTATTCCGCATACTGAGTGCCTCTGATCTTGTAGCCGACACCGCGGACAGTCTCTACCAGATCGCCGCACTTGCCCAGTTTCTGGCGCAGGGTGCGGACATGGACATCCACGGTGCGGTTTTCACCGTCGAAGGAATATCCCCAGATAGAACTGAGAAGCTGATCTCGTGTCAGTACCAGCTCGCGGTTTTTCAGCAACATACATAACAACTCAAACTCTTTGTAGGTCAGAGTGACCGGCTCCCCGGCAACGGTGACGGTGTGTTTGGATGAACAAACGTGAAGATCGCCGATCTGGAAATCTCCGTCTGCGGGGGCATCGGAGGAACGGCGGTACAGAGCTTTGATCCGGGCTACTAACTCCATCATGCCGAAGGGCTTTGCCAGATAGTCGTCCGCACCGGAATCCAGTCCGATTACCTTGTCGTACTCACTGCCGCGGGCAGTTACCATGATCACCGGGATACGCTTGGTGTCCGGATTGCGGCGTAGCTTCTGCAGAACCTGAAGACCATCCTCCTCGGGGAGCATGATATCCAACAGGATCATATCCGGGGTCTCATCGGCGATGGCGGACCAAAAGGCAGAGGGTACAGGGAAGCCTGCCGCGGAAAAACCGCTGTGATTCAGGGTGTACACCACCAGATCGCGGATATTGTCATCGTCTTCTACAATGTAAATCATGATTTCCTCCTATATGAGCGTCTGCTCATTGATCGTCAATTTAAAATTCAATCCCAGCTTTTCTGCCGCATGGCGGCACATAACCATACGCTTTAGGAATATTTCAAAATAATCCATCACGGAGCTGTACTGGGTGTCTATGGTCAGGGTTAGTGTGACGGTGGTATGGTCGTTATTAATGACCAGTGCCGAGTCGGTTACCGAATAGTTTACCCGGTCGTGAATGTCAAAGGTGGAGATATCCCTGTTGCGCACGCGGCTGCGGCGCACATCGGATTTGTCGGCCAGAATCAGCGCGGCGGCGATGGGATTGACCGGAACTCCGGTGCCTTCATCGTGGTTTCCGATAGCTGTGACAATGGTGGCAATATCCTCGGCGTCCATGGCCATGTGATCCAGAATGCGGAAGGCCATGACGGCACCGCTCTGGCTGTGGTCCGCGCGATTGACCAAATTGCCGATGTCGTGGAGATAGGAAGCCATTTTTACCAGCTCTACGTCATGGGCGGAGAAGCCCAGCGTGTCCAATATATATCCGGCAGTTTCAGCCACGCGGGTCACATGGGCGAAACTGTGCTCGGTGAAGCCAAGGGCTTTTAAGGATTCATCAGCCCGCTGAATGTAAATGCGGATCGCCTCATTTTTCTTTAATTCTTCGAATGTTACCATATAAACTCCTTTTGAGAAATCACAAATTTCCCCACTATGTTAGAGCGTAAAATACAGGCCTTTTTTTGTCAAGGGGATGAACGGAAAAAGGGAATAAATATTTTTTTCACAAACATATTGACAGAAAAGCGTATTATTCATATAATACAGTTAGAGAGTGTATTATTCGAGTAATACAGTTTGGAGAAGGGAGGCGGAGAACATGATTTCCTTTGAGCAGTTTTTGATGGATGACAGCAGTCCGATCTATCTGCAGATCATCGGCTACATCAAGAGTGGGATCGTGGCCGGAACCATCCGAGACGGAGACGAGATGCCCTCCCGGCGTATGCTCTCCGCATTGCTGGGAGTAAATCCTAACACGATCCAAAAAGCCTACGCCCTCCTTGAGGAGGAAGGGATCATCCATTCCAGATCAGGGGCAAAAAGCTTTGTGGTGTTGGATGGGGAGAAAATTGAGGCTGTCCGCGAAGAAATGTTAAAACATACTGTGCTGGCGGCGGTCAATTCCATGAAACAGATGGGCGTGTCTAAGACTGAGGCACTGGCACTGATCGGCAAATATTGGAGCTAGGGGGAGATTGAGATGAAAGAAAGATTATCCATCGTGATGCTGGCGGCGAGAAGTACGGTTTACAAGGTGATTTTGCTGATGGTGGTGACTGCAGCGGTGCAGACAGGGCTGTATTATGGGTGGATGGTGAGACATATTTCGCCGGGTGCCACTTGGCTGGTCAGCTTAGAGATGGGAATGAGTGACAGTTTCATTGTGCTGGTGGCAGGTGTCTCTTTTGTCATTCTCTGCGTGATTCTGTGTGTGACGGGACTTGGACCGGGAGCAAAATCCGTATATACCCTTCGCCGTCTGGCAATCAGTGAGAAGGAAGTGCTGTGCTGTTTTGCACTGTATAATACGCTGGTATTTCTTCTTTTCTGGATGTCCCAGATTTTGGTGGTGATGGGTCTGTGTCGGATGTATGAGGTATTGGTACCTGTCCTCTGTGAGCAGAACGGCGTACCGATTTCTGATCGGTTTTTAGGTCCTCAAACCGTATATCTGGCATTCTACCGCGATAAATATATGCACAGTTTAATGCCCATGGCAGAGATCAGCCGCTGGATTAGAAATCTGGTTTTGTTGCTGGGGCTGGGTATCTGTACAACAACATTTCCCAACAGCCTGCGGTATGGAAAAAAGGGAGTTGCCCTTTTGGTTGTGATGGTTGCCACTCTGGGAATGTTCTGCGGCGGCGTGGGACTCTTGGAATCGGATCTGGCGTGCATGGTGGTTGTGTTGATAGCAGGTATCAGCTCCGCATGGATTGCACTGGGAGGTGTCGAGGATGAGGCGTATATTTGAAGAATGGGTAGTGACAAATCCTTTTGCCGGGTGGGAACGCCAGCAATCGGTGGAAGATGATGCCCGATGGAATCGGAGAAAGAAGCGCTGGAAAATTTTTGAGGCATGGTGTGAGAGAAAAATTAACCGCATGACTCCGCCTGGATTTGAGTGGAAGCCCATCCTGAATTGGTCAGTGGCTGGGATGGGGATCTGCTCGCTGATCAGCATATTTCGGTTTTTAGGGCGGTATGGCAAAGCATGGCGTTCTCTTAAGTGGGACATCCAGACGATGGCAGAATACGAAGCGTATGTAAGAGAACATTATGGCGTGCAGACAGGTGAATCACTGTGGTTTATTGGGAATGGAAAGTATAAAGATGAGTGGATGACCATCAGGGAATTTATCAGTGTTGTCGAAGAAGGAGAACTAATAAGCTCATTTTCCTGGGTGATGAAGGGGGTCATGGCACCCTTTGTTTACCTAATGGCCATCATTCTGCTTCTGACAATTTTTCATTACCTGTATTATTACCGTGAGACCAAGAGCATCTATCTGATGAAGCGATTGCCGAATCGCAGCGAGCTCCATCGTCGCAGCTTGTCGCTGCCGCTGATCCTTGTGGCAGCATGTGTGGTGGTTATCGTGCTGTTGACAGCTGTTTGTTGCGGATGGTATTACCTGTGGGTGCCGGACAGATGTATCGCACCCGGCCAGCTTAGTCATTTCCTGCGGGAAGGGATTTTCACCATGTGGAGAGGAGACGGATTATGATCGAATTAAAAGAGATAAGTAAGGTTTATGGCAGTGGATATACCCGAAAGAAGGCACTGGATAAGGTGAGCTTAAGTATTCCACAGGGCCAGATCGTAGGATTATTTGGTGAAAACGGAGCCGGAAAGACCACATTGATGAAGTGTATTCTCGGATATATTCATCATGACGGAAAGGTTACGCTAGATGGTGAGCCCATCACCCCCAAGAATATTATCCGTATTTCCTACGCCACCAACGAGCATTCTTTCTTCCCCGGACTGACGGCGAAGGCCCATGCGGAGTTTTATGCGGAGCATTTTCCTAAGTTTTCCGAGAAACGGTTTAAGGCGTTGATGGAGTTTTTTGAACTTCCCGAAAACAAGCCGATCCGTCACTTCTCAACTGGTCAGAAAAACCAGTTTGAGGTGGTCATGGCCATGTGTCAGGGCGCGGACTATATTCTGATGGATGAGCCCTTCGCTGGAAATGATGTCTTTAATCGTGAGGATTTTTATAAGGTACTGCTGGGCATTCTGGAGCCCCATGAGACAGTGGTTCTGTCCACGCACCTTCTGGAGGAGGTGGAGAATTTCATCGGCCGTGCAGTGCTGCTTCACAACGGGCGGATCGTGGGGGATGTGACCACCATGGAACTGGAGGAGACCGGCCGCAGTCTGATGGACTATGTGAAGGAAACCTACAATTATCGGTCTGACCGAGTGGTTAAAGTAATACGGGAACTGGGAAGCTCAGAGAGCGATAGCTGATCAGTACAGAACTGAGGCTTTAAAGGATAGGAAACCGGAGGTAAAGCCATGCGAAAGAGTATGGGGGTATTCATGGGGCTGCTGGTGATTTTGATCAGTGTGTCGGCAGTCAGTTTCGCAGCAGTGAACAAAACGGGGTATGAGATCGAGATAGATGAGGAAGTGCTCTACGGAGATAAGTCGGTAGCGGAAGGGTTGGTCCTGGAGATTCCGGTGGGTATGAATTTTAGGCTGTTTTGGGAAACGTTCTATACTGTCGGAGAGCAGCATACGCCACAGACAGAGGTTTGGCTGAAACCCATGGGGTATCACGAGCCGGAAGAAGGCAACGGAAACCGTTTTACACTGGAAATGAATAGCGGTGGAGGAAGTACGACGACCGGAAACATGGAACTGGATGTCAGAGCACCTTACGGGATGGAGATTCCTTTTATGGAGGTGGCAGAGCGGACAGCGTCCGGAGAGTCTCACACGGAGCGGGTCAGATATCGCGATTATCGGGAATATTATCCATTCATTGCCAGTGTGGTTATTGATTTTCAGGAATGCGTTGGAGAGGACAGAGATTCGCGGGCAGAACAGGATGCATTTCTCGGCGAAATCAAGATACCAATTCCCGAAGACTGTTATATTGACATAACTATCCACAAAAATGAGGATGGCGGCGTTTACGGATATGATTACAATATGATCGATGGCAGATTGGCGCGGTTAGGCACATTTCACGTGGTTACCGATGATGCGATGTATTATGTGGTAGATGCACGCCATTTGGCAGAGGGTGGCAGAGAAGTGCCTGTGGAAGGGATGGAAGACTGGTACGGTATTTACAAAATGAAATATCGGATCGTGCAAAACGGCGATTTTGAGGTGGTGGAACCTGATTTAAACAATATAGGACGTGTCATTCCCCTGGATACAGATGTGCGTCTGTTGGATATGAGAACCAGTGAGGATGGGAGTAAAATGCTTCTCTTTACCGCTGAACAGGATGTGAGCTATCTCAATGTCATCGATTTTGAGACGCTTGAGACAGTGCAGCGGATAGAATTGTTCCCCGCAGCGGATGAGGTGGTTTCCAGTGAAGTGATTAATAAGGACGGATTTTTGGTCTGGATAGCAAAAAATTACTTGATGGCCAGTGACTATCGGATGGCGGTACTCACTGAGTCGGAGGCCGGGAGATATGAACTGAAATTTACCGGAGCCCTGTGGCCGGAGGAAGTGAGAGAAGAACTCGGTAGTTTGCACACGTCCCTCCGTGAGATCGCAGTGGATTATGACGGTGAAAAACTGGCCATTATTTATCCGCAGCCCTATTACTACCGCCATGAGCGGCAGAATGAGAAAGGGACCTGCCTGTTTTGGCTGATGGTCTACGATGAGAGTGGGATGTTGTATCTTGGGGAGTATGCCGCCAGTCAGGGAATCGGAGAGGATTACGGCAGTGCTTATTGTAATATCCGGGATGATGTGATGATGGGAGTCAATTGGGGAGAGTGAAACCATATAGGAAAGGAGCAGTCATGAGGAAAAGTCTTAGAATATCAATAATTTTACTGATAGTTATGCTGTGCCTTGTGGCTGTTGGTGCGGCGAGTCTGGGGAAAACAGCGACACAGGTCACCGTGGAGGAACTCAACAG
>JAFOFP010000177.1 GCA_017387285.1 Lachnospiraceae bacterium | reverse complement strand
GGAAAAATCTTGAAGGCTCTGGAGGATAAGGGTGAGCTGGACAATACCATCATCGTATTCTGCGGAGACAACGGTCTGGCGGTGGGTCAGCACGGTCTCATGGGCAAGCAGAATATTTATGATCACAGTGTACATATCCCGCTGATCATGGCAGGCCCCGGCATCCCCAAGGGGGAAAAGCGGGAGCAGTATGTGTATTTGCTGGATGTTTATCCTACTCTCTGTGATCTTTGTGGCGTGGAGATCCCCGCATCGGTGGAGGGCAAGAGCTTTGCCAAGATGTTTGCCGACAGTGAATATGTGACCAGAGAGGATCTTTATCTGGTATTCCAGGCACGGATCCGCGGCGTGCAGGATGAGCGATACAAATTGATCGAGTACCGTTCCGAGGAGCTGAAGGTGACTCAGCTGTTTGACCTGAAGCGAGATCCCTGGGAGACCCTCAATTTCACCGGCTTTTCCGGCTACGAGGAGATCACCGCCAGACTGAGAAAGCGGATGGAGGAGTACCGCGAGGAGTGGGACGAGGAGCAGCATCTCTACGGACAGCAGTACTGGCAGCAGTGGAGAAATTACGAGGCCGGGGAGGTTCACGGCGTGGATAAGCCCAAGGGCGTAAACATGATGAATCAAGTGAAGGATTGGGGATTGGAGAAGCGGTAACCCCCGGAGTTGACAAGTTCGGTTTTTTCTGGTATAATGCGCTTGCAAAGTTTTGTAACAATTTTGTAACAATTTGTAACAAAGTTGTAATAAATTGAAAGGGTATTGGAGGAACTGAAATGTCATCAAAGGTTAAGTATGCCGTTGTCGGGCTGCTTTCCCTGCTGATGTTGGTTTGTATGACCGGTATGGCAGGTGGAAATGACGTCACGACTGTGCTGAGGACCGGGGACAAAAAAGCAGGATCAGAAAATACAACCGTCAAATATTCCAATAAAGAGAGCCAGGCGCCCAGTGCGATGCTGGTGGGAATCGATATACAAGAGATGCTTGAGGCGCAGGTGGATATTCTGCTGGCCGGCAGTGGGGATGAGCCCGCAGAGGAGCCGGAGTCCGCGGAAGAGCCGGAGGAGATCATTCCTTCTGCCTTTGATGGGATCGCCGTGGTCACCATCAACGAGGCTTACTTGCGGGTGAGAGCAGACGCGACCACCGAGTCGGCTACCATCGGACGGATGTATCCCCAGTCAAAGGGTACGATTTTGGAGGAGAAAAACGGCTGGTATCACATTTCCTCCGGAAATGTGGATGGCTGGATCAGCAAGGAGTTTGCTGTGACAGGCAGAGCTGCCGAAGAGTTTGTAAAGGCGAATTACGATGAGGCGGTTACCGTTGCCACAGAGGTGCTTCGCGTGAGACTGGAGCCCAGCGTGGATGGAGCCTTTGTGGATTATGTAAAGGAAGGCAAGACCTATCCTGTTCTCGGTGAGGAGAACGGTTGGTACTTAATTGAGTTCAGACCGGGGATGACCGGATACATCAGCGGTGAGTATGTGACCATCGGCGCAGAGCTGGCGAATGCCATGACCATGGACGAGGTAAAGGCCTACGAGCGTCAGAAGGAATTGGAAGCCAAGGCAGAGCGATACGGCGGCTATCTGAGAGAAAAAACCTGGGCCTCCGAGGAACAGGTATATCTGTTGGCGGCGCTTTGCCGTCATGAGGCAGGACACAGATCCTATGAGGGTGCCCTGGCGGTGGCCAATGTAGTCATTAATCGAATGAGAAACGGATACTGGGGTACCAGCATGGAGTCGGTTATCTATGCACCCAATCAGTTCCAGTATGTAAATGACGGAGCCCTGAACGCATATTTGGCAAACCCTCCCGCCATCTGTATTGAAGCGGCGAGAGACGCGCTGGATGGATTGAACAATATCAGTGACTACCTGTTCTTCCGTTCCGCAAAGACTGCGGATGTGAGTCAGTTCACTTCCTGGGTGAATGTGGGCGGAAATATTTTCTACAAGAAATGATGTAACAAAAATTTAATATTAATTTTTATTGTCAGGGGCTGATGCGAGGGTATCAGCCCCTTGTCAATTTCATAAAAATAAGGTATGATAAGAGTACCAAAAAGAAAAAGGGGGAAAGATATGGACGCAATATTGTGGCTGGTTATTTTGGTCGCATGTATCGTTGTGGAGATTTTCACCCTGGGGCTGACCACCATATGGTTTGCCGGCGGTGCGCTCATCGCGTTTGTGGCGGCACTGCTGTCTGCTCCGCTGTGGCTTGAGGTCATTTTGTTCGTGATCGCTTCCGCGGCGCTGCTGTTTTTTACCAGACCGTTGGCGATGAAACTGATCAACAAGGAGACGGTGAAGACAAATTATGAGAGTATGACGGGACGTGTCGGAGTGGTGACGGAGCAGGTGGATAATCTGAATGCCACCGGCTGTGTGCGTGTGAGCGGACAGGACTGGACAGCCAGGTCGGCAGCCGCAGAGGAGATTATTCCCACGGATACAGAGGTTGTAGTGTTAAAAATCGAGGGTGTAAAGCTGATCGTTGCACCGGTAAATAAGGAGGAAAACTAGATGAATGCAGTTTTAGCAGCAGGTTTTGGCGGATTGGTATTGGTTATTATTTTGATCCTTTTACTTTTGTGGTTGTTTGCTTCCTGTATTAAGATCGTACCTCAGGCACAGGCGGTTGTACTGGAGCGCCTGGGCGGATATCGTGCCACCTGGTCCGTAGGTGTGCATTTCAAGACACCTCTTATCGACCGTGTGGCGAAGAGAGTGAACTTAAAAGAGCAGGTTATCGACTTTAAGCCTCAGCCGGTTATCACTAAGGATAATGTTACGATGCAGATCGACACCGTAGTATTCTTCCAGATCACCGACCCCAAGCTTTACGCTTACGGTGTGGAAAACCCGCTGATGGCGATCGAGAATCTGACCGCGACCACCCTTCGTAATATCATCGGTGAGCTGGAGTTGGATCAGACCCTGACTTCCAGAGAACTGATCAATACCAATATGAGATCCCTGCTTGACGTGGCTACCGACCCTTGGGGCATCAAGGTTAACCGTGTTGAGCTTAAGAACATTATCCCTCCCAGAGAGATTCAGGACTCCATGGAGAAGCAGATGAAGGCAGAGCGTGAGCGCCGTGAGAAGATCCTGCAGGCAGAGGGTGAAAAGAAATCCACCATTCTGGTAGCGGAGGGTAAGAAAGAGTCCGCGATTCTGGATGCACAGGCAGAAAAAGAGGCAGCGATCCTTCGTGCAGAGGCGAAAAAGGAGGCCATGATCCGTGAGGCAGAAGGTGAGGCACTGGCGATCCTTAAGGTTCAGGAGGCTAATGCACAGGGTATTCGTCTGATCAAGGAGGCCGGAGCAGACAGTGCAGTTCTTCAGATCAAGAGTCTGGAGGCTTTCACCAAGGCAGCAGACGGCAAGGCAACCAAGATCATTATCCCTTCCGAGATTCAGGGGCTGGCAGGCAGTCTGTCCGCACTGAGCGAGGTGGTAAAGGATACTGAGGAGAAGTAATCATTGAAACAGGAGTAGACACATGGGAGAGATGGTCGGCAGAAAAACAGGAAGAAATCCTCATAAGCGACAGTTTATGATCGATCTGGCTCATGTCGTGATCGGCTGTGCAGCTGTGGCGATCACGGTGTTTGCTTTTTTTGATCTGGATCATCGGATGTATTTGTTCCCGGCGGTGTTTGCTTTGGCGGCGCTGTTGAATTTGATCAATGGCATCCCCCGGTTGGGCGGTACGTTTAGGCGTAACCCTCAGTTAAAAGCCGGTATTTTTCTGGTGATTTTAGGTGTGGCGCTGTTGGCTTTTGCGGCGGTCAGCGCATATACCCTTTGGAGGTAAGGATGGATACCGGAAAGATCAGTAAAGATATCCAAACGCAGTGGGCCGGAAGGTCCATTGCGTTTTTTGAGGAAATTGATTCAACGAATATTATGGCAGGTGCATTGGCCGAGCAGGGAGCGCCGGAGGGTACTCTGGTCCTGGCGGATCATCAGACCGGAGGAAAAGGCCGTAGGGGACGTCAGTGGTT
Source organism: Lachnospiraceae bacterium (assembly GCA_017387285.1). GTDB lineage: Bacteria > Bacillota > Clostridia > Lachnospirales > Lachnospiraceae > RGIG423. The sequence continues at coordinate 3,752 of JAFOFP010000177.1, read as the reverse complement.
TTCACCTGCGGGAACCGGGATATGGATGACCCTCTTGCTGAGGCCTGAGCTGTCCCCCGAGCGGATTTCAGCCATCACGCTGGTGGCGGCTCTCTCGGTGGGAAAGGCAATCCACCAAGTGACCGGTTTGGATACCGGCATTAAGTGGCCCAATGACCTGGTGGTGGACGGAAAGAAAGTCTGCGGTATTTTGACGGAAATGCGTTTTGTACCCGGAAGCAGTCCCTATGTACTTTTAGGTATCGGTATCAATGTGAATCAGACCGAGTTTCCGGCAGACCTTCCCCATGCGTATTCTCTGCGGATGGCGTTGGAGAAGAGGGGAGTGTCTGATCAAGTGGGTTTGCTGGAGCGTCGGCGTGACACGGACAGAATGACGATCACCGGAGAGGATATCCGGGAAAGGATTATTGCGGCGTTTTGTACATATTTCGAGAATGACTATGAAACATATCTTCAAAGCGGAGATATGAGATTGTTAAAGCGAGAATATGAGGAAAATTTAACTAATCTTAACCGGGAGGTTCAGGTGTTGGCGCCTTCGGGATCGTGGCTCGGAGTGGCTGAGGGGATATCCGACACGGGAGATCTGCTGGTGAGGGATGAGGCCGGCGTGCTTCAGACCGTTAATTCGGGCGAGGTATCCGTCCGCGGAGTTTACGGATATGCAGAGTAAGTTTCGATATTCTGCTGCAGAGACAGATAAGTGCAAATGCGATTGGAGTATGTAAGGATGAACGAGAAGGATGTTTTGTGTGGGGCCAATTCCTACACTCAGAAGTATTATTTTAACCCTAAATTTGATCGTCTGCCCTCCGGGATCAAGGATGAACTGCAGATCCTCTGTGTGACCTACACCGAGGAGGTGGGCGGGGCCCTGACCATGGCCTTCAATGAAGACGGTGAACTGGAGCTTGACGTGGACAGCGACGAGAGAGACTATCTGTTTGACGAGATCGGAAGTGTGCTGAAGGTAAAGCAGATGCGTATGGATAACATGGAGCTGTTTGAGGCGCTGGAGCTGTTTTATCAGACGTTTTATATGGAGTAGGCGCCGTGAGTAAGATTACAATAGGAAATGTAATTATCCCGGATAATGTGTTCCTTGCCCCCATGGCGGGGGTGACGGATCTGCCTTTTCGTATTCTCTGCCATGAGCAGGGCTGTGCTATGGCTTATACGGAGATGGTCAGTGCGAAGGCGATTTATTACGGGAATAAGGGCACGGATGCCCTTTTGAAAACCGACGACAGAGAGGGGCTTCTGGCAGTGCAGATTTTTGGCTCGGAGCCGGAGTTGATGGCTGACATGGCCCTGAGGTTGGAGGAGTATGGTCCTTTTGTCCTGATCGATATCAATATGGGTTGCCCTGTTCCGAAGGTGGTAAATAATCGGGAGGGTTCTGCATTGATGCGGGATCCGAAGCTGGCGGGACAGATCGTTCGCACCATGGCGGATCGGCTGCACAAGCCGGTGACGGTAAAGATCCGCAAAGGCTTCGGAGCCGACGAGGAGACAGCACCTGAGTTGGCAAAGGTTCTGGAGGATAACGGAGCGGCTGCCATCGCAGTCCATGGCAGAACCAGAGAGCAGTTTTACAGCGGAAAGGCAGATTGGCGGACCATCGCAAAGGTAAAGCGGGCAGTTTCTGTTCCGGTCATCGGAAACGGTGACATTATGAGTGGGGCAGACGGCGTCCGGATGTTTGAGGAGACCGGCTGTGATGGGATCATGGTTGCCCGGGGTGCCCAGGGAAACCCGTGGCTGTTCCGTGATCTGAAGGTTTATGGGGAAACCGGAAAGCTTCCCGAAAGACCTTCCCCGGAAGAAATCAAAAAAATGATCCTTCGTCATGCAGTTCTTCTGACCGAGGAAAAGGGTGAATATATTGCCATGAGGGAAATGCGCAAGCATATCGGCTGGTATACGGCAGGGCTTCCCGGCTCGGCGGCATTCCGTGGACGGATCAACGAAATCGAAGAAATGGGACAGTTGGAAGAAGTGATTAGTCGGTTTATGGGAGATTGACGGATGCCGGATCGCGGAGCAAAATAATCGTGAAAAACCTTGATTTTTATAGGAATTTCAGGACTTTGGCGGTTGACAATACGGTTACTTTAGGATAAAATGTATGAACGTAATTAGCGTCGGCCATTGCCGGCGCTATAGCATTGATTAAATACTTGCGTCTCACTGTGTGACGAAAGGTATGTTTGGAGGAAAACATGGCAGAAAAGAAAAATGTGTTAACCTATGCGGGCTTGAAAAAGTACGAGGAGGAGCTTTCCAACCTGAAAGTGTACAAACGGAAGGAAGTCGCACAGAAGATTAAAGAGGCACGTGAGCAGGGTGACCTGTCCGAGAACGCTGAGTATGATGCAGCGAAGGAGGAGCAGCGTGACATCGAGCTGCGTATTGAGGAGTTGGAGAATCTGCTTCGCAACGCAGAGGTAGTTGTTGAGGATGAGGTTGAGCTGGATAAGATCAGCGTTGGCTGTATCGTTAAGGTTTACGATGTGGAGTTCGAGGAGGAGCTGGAGTTCAGTATCGTAGGTTCCACCGAGGCTAACAGCCTGATGAATCGTATTTCCAACGAGTCCCCCGTGGGTAAGGCTCTGCTGGGCCGCCGTGTGGGTGAGACCGTTTCCGTAGAGACTCAGGCGGGCGATATCGCTTACCGTGTATTGGAGATCAATCGCGTATCCTAATGTCAAATGACCGGTCCGGCGATGAGCGCACAGACCCGATGACGTCGCCGCTTCGACAAAAGCGGCAGATTGGAGAAAACAAGTGGCAGAACAGAATAAGAATAACAATAATAATGTACAGGATCTGAATCAGCTGCTGAAGGTTCGCCGCGAGAAGCTGGCTAATCTGCAGGCTGAGGGCAAGGATCCCTTTCAGATCACCAAGTATGATGTGACCCATCACAGCATGGATATTAAGAACAACTTTGACGAGCTGGAGGGCACCGATGTTTCCATCGCAGGACGTATGATGTCCAAGCGTGTCATGGGAAAGGCTTCCTTCTGTAACATTCAGGACCTTCCCGGAAACATTCAGTGCTATGTGGCTCGTGACAGTGTGGGCGAGGAGTCCTACGCTGCATTCAAGAAGATGGATATCGGCGATATCGTAGGCCTTAAGGGTAAGGTGTTCCGCACTAAGGCCGGCGAGATGAGCATTCACGCAGATGAGATCATTCTGCTGAGCAAGAGTCTTCAGATTCTTCCCGAGAAGTACCACGGTCTGACCAACACCGATCTGCGTTATCGTCAGCGTTACACTGACCTGATCATGAATGCAGACGTAAAGGAGACCTTTATCAAGCGTTCCAAGATCATCAAGGAGATCCGTAATTTCCTGGACGGCCGCGATTTCATGGAGGTTGAGACTCCTATGCTGGTGTCCAACGCCGGCGGCGCCGCTGCACGTCCCTTTAACACTCATTACAATGCGCTGGATGAGGATGTTAAGCTGCGTATCTCCCTTGAGCTTTACTTAAAGCGTCTGATCGTAGGCGGCCTTGAGCGTGTTTACGAGATCGGCCGCGTATTCCGCAACGAGGGTGTTGACACCCGTCACAACCCTGAGTTCACTCTGATGGAGCTGTATCAGGCATATACCGATTACTACGGTATGATGGAACTGACTGAGAGCATGTTCCGTTACCTGGCAGAGACCGTTTGCGGTACCACTACCATCACCTACGGTGAGCACGAGATCGATCTGGGTAAGCCCTTCGAGCGCCT
>JAFOFP010000176.1 GCA_017387285.1 Lachnospiraceae bacterium | reverse complement strand
GGAGTGGGAGCGTTTTATCTGACCCTTTCCTGCGTGGTTACCTGTGTGGCAGCTGAGTATGGATGGCAGAAGCTGAATAGGCTTCCGGTGACCATGGATTACAGTGCTGCGGTGACCGGTATGCTGCTGGCCTTTAATCTGTCCTCGAATACTCCGGTCTGGGTGGCAGTGATCGCTTCTCTGTTTTCTATTCTGGTAGTGAAACAGTGCTTTGGCGGCATCGGAAATAATTTTGCCAATCCTGCACTGATGGGAAGATTGTTTGTCATGATCGTGTATCCTTCCAGACTGATGAGCTATGCGGCGCCCGGTGTGGACGGAGTGTCTGCAGCCACCGTGCTGGCCACGGCAAAGCAGGGCGGGGAGATCACCTACAGTCTGTGGGATATGTTCATTGGACGGATCCCCGGCGCCTTGGGAGAGACCAGTGCGCTGTTATTGCTGCTGGGCTTTGTGTATCTGGTGATCCGAAAGGATCTGGACTGGCTGATCGCGGTAGTTTATATGGGGATGACCGTGGGTGTGTGTACCATATTCGGTATGGATCCGATGGTTTCCGTCTTGGGAGGAGGACTTATCCTCGGTGGTTGTTATATGCTGACAGATTATACGCTGGCGACATCTCGGTTCAAGTTGGTGATCGCTGCCATTGCCGGACTGATCACGGCATTGATCCGCGTGTTCAGCCCCACTTATCCGGAGGGCGTGTGTTTCGCCATTTTGGCGGTCAATGTACTTTTGTATGCCATTGAGCAGCTGAAAAAACCCCATATCTACGGTGTATCTGCCGGGAATAGTGAGAAGTAAACATAGGTGATTGGAGGCAAATATGGAGAAAGAAAATAGATACCGCGGCGTGACCACATTGATTATCGTATTGGCGATCACTTTTTTTGTGGTCTTGGAGACAAAGCTTTTGGTGGGAGGTTCCGCAGCGGAGCCTGCTTTGGGCGCCAATGGTTATGTGGCGGGAGAATATATCGGAAGCGGAACGGGAAATAACGGACCCATCAAGGTCAAGGTCGTTTTTTCAGAGACCGAAATCCTTTCCGTGGAAGTGGTGGAACACGGTGAAACCGTGGGGATTTTTGAACCTGCTGCGGAGAAAGTACCGGCAGCCATTGTTTCCCGGCAGAGTTATGAGGTGGACGGAGTCAGCGGAGCAACCATGACCTCCGACGGTATTATGAAGGCAGTGAAAAATGCCATGGAGCAGGCAGCGAAGTAAAGGGGAGGAGACGATAATGAAAGCAAAATATCCGGTTGAACCCTTTGCCATTGCCATGATCATGTTCACCACGACCATGAAGGAAGCTACGGTGGTGGGGATTATTCTGCTGGCGGCAGCTTGTCTGGGCTGTGTCCTCAGAAGTGTTCCGGTCAGCGGAGGTCAGTGGACCAATTCGATTCTGACAGGTATGCTGACGGCCATTGGAGTGTATTGGGCATTTAAATATATCGGGATCGAACCTGACGGACTGCAGCTGGCAGGAATTACCCTGTTGGGATTGTTTACCATACGATATGTATTTTTGATGAGGGGAAGAGAATCTGCTGATGAACTGGTCCGGGAGAGCGCCATTGCCTATGCCATGCTGATGCTCATGGGATATGTACGGGAACTGCTTGGAAACGGAACCGTATTTGATACCGGAGTGACAGAAGGTGCTGTTGTGTCGGCTGCCTATCTGAAACCTGCATTCGGGTTTATTGCAGCGGGGATCGGCCTTGGTCTCACCAACCGTATCCTAAATCGCACTGCGGAGGACGAAAGCCTTTGGACCATTGTTCCGATGGCGGTGGTATTCTCTCCCTATGTGATCGGCGGTGTGCCTGAGTTGATCGGAGGACTGGTCGGCAGCGGGATCGCATTGGTAGCATTTATGGCGGTTCGGGGGAGACTGATATTCTCCCTGCCGGAGCAGTACATGAGAAAATTGCCGGTTCATTTGCTGAGCATGGGCTTTATCTATATGATCATGAGTGCATTGTAGACGAATTTCCGATGTTTTCGGAAAATAGAATGAGAAAAGGGTAGAAAAAAACGGAAAGCAGGTTATAATATAAGACAGCGTTAAAACGTGAAACGTATAAACAATAGGGAGGTGCGGCAGTGAAGAGAAAAAATGACTTGATGTTATTTGGAGTGATCTTGCTGGCCGCACTTCTGTTTTGGGGATATTCGCTGATCACGCGAACGGAGGGAAGCACAGTTGTGGTGACGGTGGACGGAGCCGAGTTCGGTCGATATTCGCTGTTGATGGAGCGGGAAACCGAGATCGTCACCGAATACGGTACAAATACATTGGTAATTGCCGGGGGGATGGCCACCGTGACAGAGGCAGATTGCCCGGATGGGCTTTGTGTCAGCCAGCGGGATATCCGGTATGAAGGAGAGAGTATTGTCTGCTTGCCCCACAAACTGGTGGTGACTATCGAGGGAGGGCTTTCATCGGAAGTGGATGGAGTTGTGAAGTGAAGAGAAACTGATGAGGAATCGAACTTTACTTTTTGTCGATCATATAGTATAATTAATCCAATTATATGGCAGGTTGGGGATATCCACAGCCTGTGTACGGAAAGGAGGGCATCATGAAGCCAAGGCGGATCTCGTTGTATGGGCTTTTGATTGCCCTTGCTTTTGTTTTCAGCTATATCGAAAATATGTTGACGATCCCGATGTGGATCCCCGGAATCAAGCTTGGACTGGCCAATGTGGTGGTACTGGCAGCCTTATATCTGTTGGGTGGGAGATGCGCCCTGTTTGTGTCCGTGGTGAGAGTAGTTCTGGCGGGGCTTTCCTATGGGAGCGTGACCATGGCCATCTACAGTCTGGCGGGCTGTAGCTTGAGCTTTTTGATAATGGTATCGCTGAAACAGACCGGACGCTTTGGGATGCCGGGAGTCAGTATCGCCGGCGGTGTGGCCCACAATATCGGACAGATCATTGTGGCAGCCATTCTGTTGGAGACCACCGCACTGACCTATTATCTGCCCTTCTTGCTGGTGTCCGGCTGTGTGACCGGAGCCGCCATCGGAGTGGCAGGTGCGGAGATTGTGAAGCGGGCGGAGGGGATTGTCCGATCACTGTGACCATTGTGTGTGGAATGTATCCCCGAAATGTGGAACGGACAAAAAAGTGAAAAGAGAAAAATGACAGACAGTAAGTAGAAATGATGGTAAGGATAGAGGGTGACTGCCATGGAATTGCTTCTGACGTTGGACGAAAAGAATTATCATGAGGACATGCCGGTATTTGAGAAACAGGTGGCACGAGCGATTATTGTGCGGGATGGCAGACTGGCCATGCAGCGCTGCCGAAAGGGAGAGTACAAGATCCCCGGGGGCGGCGTGGAGCCGGGAGAGAGCCGCAGAGCCACATTGATCCGCGAGGTTCGGGAGGAGACAGGACTCTTGGTAATGCCTGAGACCATCACGGAGATCGGAGAGGTCCTCGAAGTCCGCGAGGATGTATTTTCCAAGGGCACGAAATATATCTGTCATACATATTATTATCAGTGCCAGGTGGAAGCGGAGACGGTTGAGCCTGAGCTGACGGAGTGTGAGCGGGAGAAGGGCTACGAACCGGTGTGGGAAATACCGGAGGTGATTGTCAGAGAAAACCGCAGACTTCAGGCGGAAAAACCGTGGCGAGGCCGGGATACGGAGTTTTTGGCCAGAGTGATCAGCGGAGAGATTAAGGTAAGAGGGTTGTGAGAATGTCCGAAAATATGATATGACTATCTGCCGGGGTGCATCACTGCATCCCGGTATTCTTTCGGTGTTTTCCCGATATATCGCTTGAACAGCTTGGTGAAGTAGTTGACATCCGGGATACCGCAGTATTGGGCGATGGTCTGGATCTGCAAGGTGGTGGAGTTTAGCAGCAAAATACCATGGTCGATCCGTTTGCGGTTCACATAGTCGGTCAGGGTGCTTCCGGTCTCTTTTTTGAACAGATTGGACAGATAGCTGGCGTTGACATTGAGCAGAACAGACATGGCACTGAGGCTCAGATCGGCGGTCAGGTCGGAATCGATCCGAGTGATCATTTTCTGAACCAACAGAGAATATCCCTTGATGGAGTGATTTTTCACCAGAAGACAATATTTGTGAATCATTTCCTGAATCAGCCGCTGGCCTGCGTTGGCCGAGTTGCACCGATCGATCTTGAAAGCAAAATCGGAGGAGAGCTGATCAATGTGCAGCGGGTGGACAGATCCGTTTTCTGCCGCTTTCCTCAACAAGGTATTGAGAACGATCAGGTAATATTTCAAACTGGAGAGCGCATCCAGAGAACGGTTCTGGGTGTGGGCAGGGGTGGCATTTCCGATCAGCATTCGGGCTTTATGGCTAAGGCCCTGAGAAACGGCATGGAGAAATTCATTTTCCAGTGCATAGCGCTGTTCCAGTGCCTGCATATCGAATAGCGTGTTTTCTGTTTCAGCCTCCGATGAAAGGTGGGTGGTGTGGGAATCCTGAGGCTCCGGAACATGGTCAGTGAGGAAGTCCACAGTAAAATGATCCATTCCGCCCCAGATGGCGGCCCCGAAGGTGTTTAGCAATACGGTAAGGGTATTGTGGTCAGACAGGTAGGGAACATTAAAAAAGTATTTTTCGCAGGAGGGGAAAACCTGAGGAGGCAGACCGTTTTTCTCGATGATCTGCATCAGGTCCGGTTTGGTGAGAAGCTCCGTCACATAGGGACCCACCACCAACATGGTTTTTTCCGGCAGATCGGGAAGCAGCAGACAGCTGTAATGGCAGAAAAAAGAGTCAGTGATATGGCAGATGGTGTTGTCCTTCATCTGCTGTCTGAAGTAGGTTTCCAGGGCAGGGTAGTCATGGGTAATGCCAAGAAGCTCCCGCAGATGGAGATCTACGTCGGATAAGGGAGGGGTTTCAACCGGAAAAACAGAATAGTGCAGATGCATATTGGACAACATTTGCAGCAAAAAATCCAACTGAGCCTGATAGAACATGACAACCCTCCATGATTCGTATTATCTTTATGAATTATCGTATAAAATTTAGTAAAAATCAAGGCTTAATAAAAAATATACGAAAACAGACAAAAATTTTCCTTGTATTGTTTTTCCCTTTTGCTTATGATAGAGTCAGTTGAGTCTGTTCCGGGAATGAGGCTCAGATATGAATGGAATCAAAGCAAAACGAAAATCAAATTCGGAGGTAGAGTGAATTGAGAACAGTAATCAATCTGAATGCAAAATGGGCGTTCACCAAGATGGTGGATGAGGTACCTGCAGCGCTGTCCAACAAGTGGGATTTTGTGAATCTTCCCCACTCCTGGAATGCCATCGACGGCCAGGATGGAGACAGCGATTATTATCGCGGAACCTGCTATTATGCCAAGGAGATCGATAAGATGGATCTGCCGGAGGCTGAGCAGTATTATCTGGAACTTCGGGGAGCAAATTCTTCTGCGGATGTTTATGTAAACGGAAAGCATCTGGCTCATCACGACGGCGGTTATTCTACCTGGCGTGTCAATGTGACCGAGGCGCTGGAGAGCAAGAACCTGATCGTGATCGCAGTGGACAATGCGCCCAACGACACCGTATATCCCCAGATGGCGGACTTTACCTTCTATGGCGGTCTGTATCGTGATGTAAATCTGATCGCAGTAAACAATGCTCACTTTGATCTGGATTATTACGGAGGTCCCGGTCTGATGGTGACTCCTGAGGTTAAGGGTGAGGATGCTTCTGTGGCAGTGGAAGTATTTGTGACCAACCCTGCTGAGGGGCAGACTCTTTCCTATGTGATCAAGGATGCAGAGGGAGCAGTAGTAACGGAGTGCGCAGCTCCCGTATCCGAGACCAAGGTGACGTTGGAGATCCCTTCCGTACATTTGTGGCACGGAAGAAAGGATCCTTACCTGTATACCGCTGAGGTAGTATTGAAGAACGGTGAGGAAATTGTAGATGCTGTATCCACCCGCTTTGGCTGCCGCACTTATGTGATCGATCCCGAGAAGGGCTTTATCTTAAACGGCGAGAGCTATCCTCTGCGCGGTGTTTCCCGTCATCAGGACAGATGGGGCTACGGAAACGCACTGCTTCCCGAGCATCACAAGGAGGACGTTGAGTTCATTCATGAGCTGGGTGCTACCACCATTCGTCTGGCTCATTATCAGCATGATCAGTATTTCTATGATCTGTGTGATGAGTACGGATTGGTGATCTGGGCTGAGATTCCTTATATCTCCAGACACATGCCCGGCGGTCGTGAGAACACCATTTCTCAGATGAAGGAATTGATCGTTCAGAACTATAATCATCCCTGTATCGTAGTTTGGGGTCTTTCCAATGAGATCACCATGAATCAGGATGTTACCGAGGATCTGGT
>JAFOFP010000175.1 GCA_017387285.1 Lachnospiraceae bacterium | reverse complement strand
CATTCTTTAACTCGGTGGAATTGCCCACTACAGCACCCTCGCCGACCAGGGCATTACCGCGGATAAATGCACAGTGACGAACCTCCGTGTCCTTTCCGATGATGGCCGGTCCGTTAATATATGCGGTGGGGGCTACCTTGGCGGACTTGGCGATCCATACATTATCACCGACCTTGTCGTACTCATCAGCGGGCAATGCCTCGCCCAAAGTGAGGATAATATCCTTGATGTCAGCCAATACTTCCCAAGGGTAAGTGTACTTTTCTAAAAATAATTTCGCCTGTGTGTGCTCCAAGCTGTAAAGTTCCTTGATCGTAATTCCATCCATGCGTGATACCTCCAATTTTTAATTTTCTATCTTCTCCTACAGATAACAATTATAATCGAAAACCAGTCACATCGCAACCGATTTCTCCTCAGCTAAAATCAACGATCACCAGCTCCGGAGGATTAAAGACTCTCGGCACCCTTGTACTTTCTCTGGCCAGTCCGCGGCTGACAATCATCACCGTGTCCCCAAATTCATATCTTCCGCCTGCGTAGGGCGGGAATAACCCCTGATCCGGTGCGATCAGCCCGTTGAGCAGCTTCGGTATCCTCCACTGGCCGCCGTGGGCATGACCGGACAATACCATGTCATATCCGTAGGGCAGATAATTCCCGATCAGCTCCGGACGATGAGCCAAAAGGATCACGGGTAAATCACTCTCCCCCTGTCCGGCCTCCATCATTTCCTCGTAAGCCGTCTCCAACTGTTTTTCCACTGCTTGGATCCCGATGTATGTGGGATCATCCACACCGCAAAGGTCGATCTTCTGACCATTTATCTCCAACCGTGTGCTATTCCCCTCCAGAACTGTCACACCGGCATCGCGGATTATGGTCTTCAGTTCATCCACTTCCTTGCTCCAATATTCATGATTGCCCGACACATAGTAACAGGGATATCGCTGCGCCAATGCATAAATCACCTTCTCGGCATTAGCACGCGGCAGATCGTCATCAAAAATATCCCCCACAAAGAATACCGCATCCGGCTCCTGTACGTCCACCGCTGTCAGCAATTCCGATTGCCCGGATCCGTAACGGCAGGAATGCAGATCAGTGATCACTGCAAAGCGCACCACCTCAGACAGCTTTCCGGTTGCCACCCCATAATGAACCACAAGCAGCTCGTCATTGGTCGCATAACTGATCCCAAACAACAATGTCAAACCGATCACTGCTGCCACCAGCGTTCTTTTCCCTTTCTTCCCCATAATAATCCCCCTGATGCTAAATGTAAGAATTTTCTCCATTATAGTCATCAAGGGGGATGAAGTAAAGCATTTTCCCCATATGTAAAACTTATTTAATATTTATGGTTACATCGATTCTTTTTGACTAGGATTATCTCTCAAACTATGTTATACTGTATGTCAAACAAAACATTCAAATGGAGATAAACGATGAAAGTATTGATTCAGCGGGTAAGTTCCGCCAGTGTGACTGTAGATTCAGAAGTGATCGGCGCCATCGATCATGGCTATCTTGTGCTTTTGGGTGTGGGCCCCGAAGACGACAAGGCGACGGTAGAACGCTTAGTCAAAAAGATGATCGCCCTGCGTATTTTTGCCGATGAAAACGGAAAAACCAACCGCTCCATTAAAGATGTGGCCGGTTCTCTTCTGATCGTATCCCAGTTTACCCTTTATGCAGACTGCCGTCACGGCAATCGCCCCAGCTTCACCGGATCAGCTCCCGCGGCACTGGCTGAGGAGCTTTATGAGTATTTTATTGAGTGCTGCAAAAAAGAGATCCCTCACGTGGAGCACGGCTCCTTCGGCGCAGATATGAAGGTGGCATTGGTCAACGACGGTCCCTTTACGATTATGTTGGAGTAAACAACTGCTCCATGTACCCTCATTTAGTCAGACGTTTATGAAATAGTCAACCCGACCGATGCTTGAATACATGGGTCGGGTTTTTGTGATAGGTATTGATTTCGGAAACGGCCCCCTTGTGTAGAGTTCCATTCGATAATTTCCGTTTAAATCCGCCCGATTAAATCAGCCCTGCCTCCACCAGCAGTTCACATACCTTTCTGCACTTATTCACATCGAAGGTATCGTCGGTGCGGACTCTGGACTCCATATCGATCCAGTAATCGATGTCACAAATCTGGTTGATAGCCTTCACTGCCTCTACCACATTCTCAGGGCAGAGTCCGCCGGAGTAACCAAAATATTCACCCATAGGCTTTCTCCACTTCATATCACAGACACCGGTTCCGCCGGAGTTATCCTGAAAAGCAAATACATTGGGCAAATGTCCGTAACGCTCCCAGATTCCTTCATTTCCATCCTTTAACTGCAGAATGATCTGCTTGTCCTCGGGGAAAGTCAGTTCCTCGGAAAAACCTACCACAAAGGCGGAATCATACTGGATACGTTCAAACAGGGGCATATAATCCCCCAGCGCTGCAAACAAGCCATCCCAGTCATTTTCCTTCACAAGCTTCTCAGCCAGATTATCACATACATGAAGTGAAAGGGGAAGTCCGGCCTCACGATAATTTTCCAGTACACTCACATCCGGATTTCTCCGGCGATTATCCTTGCCGTTGTACAAGTCAGACAGTAAAAATCCAAACTCCACAAAGGGGTATTCCTGATACAACGCCTTCAGTTCCTCAACGTTGGTCCACTGATCAAAACCGGAAAAAGTTACTCTTTTTAACATTCGTCCATTTCCTCTCTTTACGCTTTATTTTCCCGAAACAGCATTGCTGTTTCGTTAATCCCTGATTATACACATTACACGGAGCAGTCTTACAACACAAAAGCCAGTACACTCAGCACCAGAATATGCACCGGATAGAACCAGTAATACACCGCCTTGATGGTCTTATTGTAAGGTCCCTGCTCCCCTTTATACAGCCAGATAGGGATCAGCGCCAGCAAAGCCATGCCCTGCTGCACGATCTGAAACTCTCTGCCGCCGATCATCACCGGTACATACAATCCCCCCAGAAGTTCCAGATTGATCCAGTAAAGTCCTGCAAGCTGTCCCAGATAATGCCACCACTTGCGGCCTCTGAACAGATAAAATATCATTACGGTCATCACACCAAAGCCATAATAATCCACCATGGTGATCATTCCCACCAAAAAGCCTGCGAAAAATACACCGACGAAGGTCAATGCGGTGAGAATTGGCTTACCCTTCTTTCGAATCGACTCCACTGCACTCAGCCCCATCAATGCGATCAAAAATGTCCAAAGGACATTTTGATGATATGGATAGAACACCCCACCGCCGGACATGATCATATTGAAGGGGATCTCTGAGATCACCGCAAAGATCAACATGCGTAGAATATATTTTTTTCGGTCCTTGGTGTGAAAAAAGCCCTCCACGATCATGAATGCAAAGAGGGGAAAGGCGATCCTGCCGATCCATGTGAGCCAGCTAAAATCGGACAGCAACGTCGCCCACAGATGATCACACAGCATCAATATCATAGCAAGAATATGCAATCCAAATGAAGTTATACCGTTAACATTCTTCCCTTTCATCATCGTTTCCGCTCCTTATCTGATTTTTTCTGCGCCCCTGCCTTACCTGCACTTTGATAATAAGGCTCAAGACTGCGATAGAACTCCCGCACATAACCTGCGTTGTTAAGATTCATCACATGTCCGGTGCGGCGAAGGATAAAATCTCTCAGCTTGACCATGTAATCAGCCTCGGTGATCTCACCGTTGGCCACATAGGTCAGTCCCTTCTCCCAGCTGGCTGTCAGCTCCGGATTCAGGAGGTGGCGAATGGAAGAATTGACCACATCGAAGATCATCTCACCTAACAGTGCCGGTGTAATGATCTGGGTTTTCTGATTCAGCTGCAGATACCCGTTCTGGATCAGCTTTTTCAGAATCTCCGCACGGGTGGCACTGGTGCCGATGCCGCTGCCCTTGATCTGAGCCCGAAGCTCCTCATCCTCGATCAGCTGACCGGCATTCTCCATAGCCAAGATGATGGAGCCGGAATTGTATCGCTTGGGCGGCGAAGTCTCTCCATCCTTTACATTGAACCCGGAAACCGGAAGAATCATCCCCTTTTTCAGACGACCCACTGCTGCCAGCAGTTCTTTGTCATTTACTTCTTTTTCTGCGGAGTCCCTGTCCGCTCCGCTCTTATCGGTTCCGATCTCATCCGGATTGGGCCCATCAGTGTCTTCCTGACCCTCGCTCTGCTTTTTCGCCTGCCGGTTGGGATTGTACTCACCGGTCACGATCATGTAGCCCGGCTCCTCCAACACGCGCAGATTGGCAAAGAAATGCTCCTGTCTGATGGCAAACTCCATGGCTGTCTTCTGATAGACTGCCGGAGGATAAAATATGCTTAAAAATCGTCTGACGATCACTTCATAAATCTTTACCTTGGTAGCAGACAGACTATTCAGCGCACCGATGCCCTGGCCCGTGGGAATGATGGCATAGTGATCGGTAATCTGACTGTCGTTGACATATCTGGACTTGGAGAGCCCTGCGTAGGCCTTACTCTCCAGAATATGCTCTGCGAAACCGCGAACGCCCGGAATGGCTCGAAGTCCGGAAATATTTTTGGTGATCTCCTTTGCTACCGCCGTGGAAAGCACACGGGCATCGGTTCTGGGATAGGTCACAAGCTTTTTCTCGTAAAGCTCCTGCACGACCTTCAGGGTCTCGTCAGGGCTCAGCTTAAACCGCCTTGAGCATTCATTCTGAAGCTCCGCCAGATTAAACAGCAGTGGCGGATTTTTCTTTTCCTTCTTTCGCTCGACTTTTACCAACTCGGCCTGAACGGGTGCAGGCTCGGACAATTCATCCACAGCCCTCAGCGCCATATCCTTTTCTTTAAAGCCATTTTCTTTATACAGACAAGGATTACCCTCATATTTACTGCCCTTGACCACTTTCCATTCAGCCTCAATTTGCTGATTCTCACAAGAAATGTCGGCCAGAATACGATAAAAAGGAGTCACCACAAAATCCCTTATCTCCCTCTCCCGTCGAACTACCATGCCGAGAACGCAGGTCATCACTCTGCCCACCGAAATTACGGTGCGGTCTGTGCCCATACAGTTGGATATCTGATTTCCGTATCGCAGAGTAAGAAGGCGCGAAAAATTGATGCCCATGAGATAATCCTCCTTGGCCCGCAGGTAAGCGGAGGCCGAAAGATTATCGTACTCGGACAGATCCTTCGCATTCTGTATCCCCTTCAAGATCTCCTCCTCGGTCTGGGAATCGATCCAAACACGGCGGCGATTTTTGCCCGTAACCCCGGACATCTGCTCCACCAACCGATAAATATACTCTCCCTCACGTCCGGAGTCAGTACAAACATAAATCGTCTCAACGTCTGAACGATTTAAAAGCTTGCTCACGACTTTAAATTGTTTCTCTGCGGAGGGAATCACCTCATACTTAAACTGATCCGGAATGAAGGGCAGCGTGGACAGATCCCACCGTTTCAGTTTAGCATCATAAGCCTCAGGATAACTCATGGTCACCAAATGACCGTAACACCAGGTTACCACCGCATCCTCCGACTCCAGATAGCCGTCGTGCTTTTTACTATTCAGTTTCAGTGCCTTGGCAAACTCCTGCGCTACACTGGGTTTCTCCGCTATGTATAATGATTTTCCCATCGATAAATTCCCTGAATCTTTTTCCGTAATTGCTTACATTATAGCACACTTTGCCAAATTTCACAATCAAAAAAGGCTGTCACCCTAAGGTAAACAGCCTCTCCCCATCATTTTTTCTTTTTCTCACGCTCATAAATTCCGGCCTGTGCCAGTTTTTCCCAATTCACATCCAGCACAGCTATCCTTCTGCCCTTGCTGTAACGGATCTGTCTCGTAACATATGCCTCATCTACCAGGTACTGCATCTCCTGCTTCACTTCATCCTCCGGCAATCCCTCTGCCTCTGCCACGGCACTGACCGTCTTCATGAAGGTCACCCACATCCGGCCTCTGGACTTCGCATCCAACTGATCCAGTGTGGTCAAAATCGCTTTTCTGCACTGCTCCTGCTGCTGTTCAGCGGTGGGAAACTCCACACACCGTGAGGCTTCCTCCCAAAGTTTTTTGCTGGTCGCTCCGGCAACTCCGTGGATCACCACCTCTTTTCTGCATTCTGTTCTCAAAAAGTTCACTACCGAAGTAAAATGTCCGTCTCCGGTAAACAGAATATAGGTATCGATCCTGGGATTATGAATGCTGTAACGGTAAATATAATCCAGCATCAAAAAGTCCGTAAAATCTTTTTTGTACTTGGTGCTGCTGTTCTGCGTCTCAATAATGTGCCGTGTAACGGATCTGATCTTCTCAAGCTCATATTTCAGTGATCCGGAGAAATCTCCAAAAAACACTACATCCTCCACATCATACTCATGGCGGAGCATGTCATACCATGCACGAACATCCGGCTTTTGTCCGTATAACTTCTGCATAGAAATACACCAATGCTCAAAATCTACAAATGCAGCAGCACGTTTCTTTCCTCCGCGAAATATGCGCTGCCAAATATTACTCATCCTCTATTCTCACCTCCTAACGCAATCTTCAAAATCTCAGCAGGTGAGTTCACGATCACATCGGCACCGTTCTCACGGAGTTCATCCTCCCCGCGAAAGCCCCAGGTCACACCGATGGTATAAATCCCGGCATGTTTACCGGTTTTCATGTCTGTGCCGGTATCTCCCACATAGAGACACTCCTCGGGCTTAACCCCCAGCGCTTCCATGGTCTCCTGTACTGCTGTGGGATCGGGCTTTAAGGGCACTCCCTCACGCCCGCCTCTGCACAGATCGATCAGGCTTCCAAACAATTCCTCACTGATCTTACAGGTGGTCATGTCCGGCTTATTTGACACGATGGCCGTTTTGATTCCTTTTTCCTTCATTCCTCGCAGCATGGGCAGAATGCCGTCGAAGGCTGTGGTCAGATACATAAAATCCTGATCGTAGGTGTTCACATAATAAGCCAGAACCTCTTCAAACATATCATCCGGAGCGCCAACCGTATCAAACATCCGGCGCATCAGCACCCTCGCTCCGTTACCAACCAGAACTTTATACTTCTCTGTCTCTATGGTCGGGAAACCATAAGTTTTCAATGCCTCATTGGAAAAATAGGCAATGGTGGTCAACGTGTCTGCCACCGTACCATCCAAGTCAAAAATACAAGCCTTGATCATCTTTCGTCACCTCACATCTGCTTTCTCTTATTTTGCACGATTTTGTTTGAAGTGTCAAGGTAGAAAGTGTGGAAACCCACACAAAAAGGCCGGGTGATTAACTCCCGACCTTGAAATAATGGTTATCTATTTCGCACTCCAACCGCCATAATAACCCTCTCCATTGTAAGCATCCCAGAAATTCCGGTAGATCTCGGCAGACTTCCGATTGATCCGGTAAACCTTGCCTTCGATTTCGATAATCGGTTCCGGCTCAAGAGCAAAACCGATACGCATAAATTTCAATGGAGTTCCGGATTCCCGGTAAACAAAGTATGTCATAGACCACGGATCATAGTCTCCTTCATAAGGAGTCACCTGCATTTCTTTCAGCATTTTCACAAAATACATCGCCGGTACATTCTCACGTTTCATTTCCACCAGATCAATATGCATAACTGCTGAATAAGGGGTCAAAACATCGAATTTCATATATTTAAACGGTTTCCAACCGACAGTACATCGAATCCCGGAAAACACGAGAATCGCTGTCAAGATCAACACAATACCGATCCCAATCACTTTTTTCTTCATCCTACACATCCACCCTTCTTCTGTCATACTAGTATGGCAATGAATCTACGAACTGCTCCAGGCGCTGATAACTTCTCTTACTGATAAAATATTGTTGTCCATTGATCATTAAACCGTATCGATCTTTTCGTTCGTTCCTGATGCTCTCACTGTTTGAATCTTTATATTCAAACAGTTGAAGCAGTCTGATCTCACTTATTTCTCTTTCCGGCTCAGTCTGTTCAACGGTAAGACTCCACTTCATGCTGCCACCATAAATCTCATCAAACAAAAACGGGCAGGATGAACTCTCTCGGGGGTACTCCGTTACTTCGATCCACAACCCAATGGTGCGCACCCTCATCTCCCTCAAAATATCTGCCAGTTCCTCCTGCTTTTCCTCATCCAGCAGATGGATATTCTTATCACTCCTGCTCTGATAGCACACATAATACAAATTCTCGCCGGTCACATCCGGAAAAGGTTTCCAACCCACCGTCAGGCGCAATTCAAAGGCCAGCAATGCGATGATGATCACACACAGGAATGCCGTCAGAGCAACTAAAAATCTCTTATTCCCAACTTTATTTTCCATCTCTGTCTCCTTTTTCCTTACATACGCAACAGTCCATCAATTATTCCAATCGCCAACCTTAAAATACCCTGCTCTGTCGTGATTCTCCCAGAAATCCCGATATCGGTCAGCAGTTGCCTCGTCGATTCGATAAACCTTACCATCAATATCAATAAGCGGCACGGGATCATAAGTTACACCGATACGGTGATAAGTCCCTCCTGTACTCTCCATCTGATACAGAAAATACATCATCGACCAAGGATCATACTCCCTGTCGTAAGGAGTTGTAACTCGGATTTCATTCAACATTCTAATGAAATGCTCACCCGCCGTCACTGACTCCCGTTTCATTTCTTCCAAATCAATACAGACCGTTGAACGCGCTCTGAGATCATCGTGCTCGAAATGCTTGAACGGACGCCACCCCACAACTGAACGAACACCGAAAAAACAAAAGGCAGCGATCAAACTCAACACCAAACCCATCGTCGTGATCTTCTTTTTCATATTGCTACCTCCACATCCTTCATTCCCACTAATACAGCAAAGACTTCACAAATTTTTCGATCATTTGGTAACAATTTTCCGTGATAAAATAATATTCTTCATTAATTAACAGACCGTATTTTTCATTCTCATGATCCAGATCTCCATTTTCTCCACGTGTTAGATACTTATATGTTCTGATCTGAATGATATCTCCTTTCCGATCTGCTGCCTCAAAGGTAAATGACCACCGAGACCATCCGGCAGTATATACATCTTGAAACAGCTTCTTCCACTTGGCTTCCGTCTTTAAAAATCTATAGTTTTCATACCATATCCCGGTAGAATGAACCCTAACCTTCTGCAAGAGATCCGTAAGTTCATCCATCTCATCCTCACTTAACAGTGTAATATCCTCTTCAAATGCCCGACGAAAACTGGCATAATACAGCCCCTCCTCACCGATATTGGCAAAGGGTCTCCAGCCGATCACCAACCGGCTTTCAAACCAGCAGAGGCTTACAATGATCACACACAGAAACACTGCCAAACATACCAGAAAACGTTCTTTTCTGTTTTTGCCTTCCATACTCAACCTCCCCATATATGCTTAACGACCATGTATCAACAAATCCCACTGATCCATCATTTTCATAACTTCATTTACATTTTATAATATATTGCACAGTCAGTCAATGTATTTTTCTTGTATTCTATCCAAATATACCAAAAACAGACTATGATCTCCGCTCAGAAATCATAGCCTGCCTTATCTACTCACGCTTCCATTTTCACCTTTATCGATTATTTCACCACGATGTTGATGATCTTGCCCTTAACATAGATCTCCTTCACCACTGTCTTTCCTTCTATAAAGTTCTTCACTGAAGGTACT
>JAFOFP010000174.1 GCA_017387285.1 Lachnospiraceae bacterium | reverse complement strand
GTGTCAAAACAGCAGGCACTGATGCCGGTGACGAAGTCTCTGCTTGAGGGCTTGAAGGAGGCCTACGGGTGGTATTCGATCCATGCAGACGAGATCAAGCGCAAGCCATATATTGAGTATATTGATCGCAATATTAACGTGTGACGGGAGTAGAAGGAGCGATTCGGTTTGGTGTGTATGCCTGCAGTCCGCACCTCAGTAAAGGTGTTGTTGCAGAATGAATATCGCTGTGGTATGATAAATACATTGATCAAACGATCAACTGTTTGGACAAATGGATCATAAATCAAGAGGAGAGAGACAATGGAATTTCTGAGAGTTTTAGAGGGTATCCGCACCCCGTTTATGGACACACTGATGTCCTTGATCACTCAGTTAGGTGATGAACTGTTTTTTATGGTGATCTCCATCACCATGTTCTGGTGCATTGACAAGCGACGCGGTTATTATTTGCTGAGCGTAGGGTTTGTGGGCACGATAATCAATCAGTTTTTGAAACTGTGGTTTCGCATTCCCCGTCCGTGGGTTCTTGACCCGGATTTCACCATCGTGGAAAGTGCCAGAGAGGCGGCCACCGGATATTCCTTCCCCAGCGGACATACCCAGAATGCGGTGGGTACCTTTGGCGGCGTTGCCCGCAGTGCGAAAGAGAAGGGCGTCCGGATCGCAAGTATCGTGGTACTGCTGTTGGTTTCTTTTTCCCGTATGTATTTGGGAGTACACACACCCATGGATGTGGGCGTATCCTTTGTGATCGCCACGGTATTGTTGTTGGTAATGTATCCGTTTTTTGAGCAGATGGAGCGTAAGCCAAACTCAATGTATGTGCTGTTGGGCATAATGACTGCAATGGGAGTGGCGTACCTGTTGTTTGTAAGCTTTTATTCCTTCCCTTCGGATGTGGATCCGGCTAATCTGTCTTCCGGCACAAAGAATGCATATACTCTTCTGGGTGCAACCCTGGGCGTATTTGCTGCGTTTTATGTAGATCAGAAATACACCCACTTTGAAACAGAGGCGCCTCTTTTGGGTCAGCTCTTAAAGCTGGTGATCGGTCTGGCCTTGACAATGGCCATCAAAGCGGGTACAAAGCCGGTGCTGAATGCGCTGTTTAACGGTCATCAGTCGGCGGATTTTGTGAGATATTTCCTGATGGTTATCTTTGCCGGCGTGTTGTGGCCCATGACCTTCAAGTGGTTTGCCAAGATTTCTCAAAAAAAAGGTTGAAATCTCCTATACACAGTGTTAAAATAATTGAGATTATGTACGCAATGAGTATTTGGGCGAATACTATTGTCTGATAAGGAGGAAACAGTATGTACAAGATTCTGAAAGTAGAGCAGCTCAATCCGGTTGTTCTGCTGATGGTTGTCGAGGCGAAGCGGGTCGCAAAATCCTGCCTGCCCGGACAGTTCATTATTGTAAAGCTGGATGAGAAGGGTGAGCGTGTGCCCCTGACCATCTGTGACTATGACCGCGAGGCAGGTACCGTTACCATCGTGTTCCAGCCCGTGGGCGCTTCCACCCAGAAGTTCGCAAAGCTTCAGGAGGGAGATTATTTCATGGATTTCGTTGGTCCTCTGGGACGTCCCTCCGATCTGTGTGAGGAGAGCATTGAGGAGCTGAAGAAGAAAAAGATCCTGTTTGTGGCAGGCGGTGTTGGTACTGCTCCGGTTTATCCTCAGGTAAAGTGGCTCCATGAGCATGGCATTGAGGCAGATGTTATTGTAGGTGCTAAGACTAAGGATCTGGTTATTCTGGAGAAGGAGATGGAGGCGGTTGCCGGAAATCTCTACATCACCACCGATGATGGTACATATGGCCGTCATGGTATGGTTACCAAGGTTATCGATGATCTGGTAGCTGAGGGCAAGGTTTATGATCACTGTGTAGCCATCGGCCCCATGATCATGATGAAGTTCTGCTGTCTGACCACCAAGAAGCACGGTATTCCTACCATTGTCAGCATGAACCCTGTTATGGTTGACGGTACCGGTATGTGCGGTGCATGTCGTCTGACCGTAGGAAATGAGATCAAGTTTGCTTGTGTGGATGGCCCCGAGTTTGACGGTCATCTGGTTAACTTTGACGAGGCGATGAAGCGTTCACAGATGTATAAGACCGCCGAGGGCAGAGCTGTTCTGAAGCAGAAGGAAGGCGATACCCATCACGGCGGATGCGGAAACTGCGGAGGTGACGAGTAATGGCAGCAGGAGTATATAGAGTAGCAGTGAGAGAGCAGGCTCCCCTGGTGAGAGCGGCTAACTTTGAGGAAGTATGTCTTGGATATAACAAGGAAGAGGCGATGGCTGAGGCTGCACGCTGTCTGAATTGTAAGAAGGCACTGTGTATGGTTGGTTGTCCTGTGGCGATTGATATCCCTACGTTTGTAAAGCAGGTGGCTGACGGAGATTTCGAGGCGGCATATCAGACCATCGTGGCATCCTCTTCCCTTCCTGCAGTCTGCGGACGTGTATGTCCTCAGGAGAAGCAGTGCGAGGGTAAGTGTGTTCGCGGCAAGAAGGGCGATCCTGTGTCCATCGGTAAGCTGGAGCGTTTTGTGGCTGACTGGGCTCGCGAAAATGGTATCAAGCCGAAAAAGCCCGAGACACTCAATGGCAAGAAGGTTGCTGTGATCGGTTCCGGCCCTGCAGGTCTGTCCTGTGCAGGCGATCTGGCTAAGTGGGGCTATGATGTAACCATTTTCGAGGCTCTTCATGAGGCAGGAGGTGTATTGACCTACGGTATCCCTGAGTTCCGTCTTCCCAAGGATGCAGTAGTAAAGCCTGAGGTTGAGAATATCAAGTCCCTCGGCGTTAAGCTGGAGACTGACGTAATTATCGGTAAGTCTGTGACTATCGACGAGTTGATGGATGAGGAAGGCTTTGAGGCCGTATTCATCGGTTCCGGTGCAGGTCTTCCCATGTTCATGGGTATCCCCGGAGAGAATGCAAACGGTGTTTATTCGGCTAACGAGTACCTGACCAGAAGCAACCTGATGAAGGCAAGACTGGATGAGTATGACACTCCCATGCCTGACAGCAAGAAGTGTGTAGTAGTAGGCGGTGGAAACGTTGCAATGGATGCTGCCCGTACTGCACTTCGTCTGGGCGCTGAGACCCATATCGTATATCGCCGCGGCGAGGAGGAGATCCCTGCAAGAGCAGAGGAAGTTCACCACGCTAAGGAGGAGGGCATCATCTTTGATCTGCTGACCAACCCTGTAGAGATCCTTACCGATGAGAACGGATGGGTAAAGGGTGTTCGCTGCGTGCGCATGGAGCTTGGTGAGCCTGATGCTTCCGGCAGAAGACGTCCCGTTGTTGTTGAAGGCAGCGAGTTTGAGATCGAGGCAGATGCAGTGATCATGGCGCTGGGAACTTCTCCCAATCCCTTGATTTCTTCCACCACCGCAGGTCTTGAGGTAAACAAGAGAAGATGTATCGTGGCTGAGGCTGAGAACGGACAGACCTCCAAGGCAGGTGTGTTTGCAGGCGGTGATGCAGTTACCGGTGCAGCTACCGTTATTCTGGCGATGGAGGCCGGACGTGCAGGTGCTAAGGGTATTCACGAGTATCTTTCCAATAAGTAATAAAAAACGCTCTGTGTTGAGGATATCGGCACAGAGCGTTATGTATAACCAAAGAAAGCAAGATGTGACCGCAAAAGGAAGCACGGCGGTACATCAGAAAGAGGGCGGTATGTGGTTATGGTACGCGATCGGATCGGCAGTATTTGCCGCATTGACATCCATCCTTGCAAAAATCGGCATTGAGGGTGTAAATTCTACGCTGGCAACGGCTATTCGAACAATCATTGTATTGGTCATGGCTTGGGGAATGGTGTTTGTCACCGGGAAACAGGGTGAGATTGGGATGATTTCATCGAAAAGCTGGCTGTTTTTGGTGCTGTCGGGAGTGGCCACCGGACTATCATGGTTATGCTACTATCACGCGTTGCAGATCGGTCAGGTGCAGAAAGTGGTGCCCATCGATAAGATGAGTGTAGTAATCACCTTGGTTTTGGCCTATGTGGTTCTTCACGAGTCTATGTCTGTAAAAGAACTTATCGGAGGATTGCTGATTGCAGCAGGAACACTGGTGATGGTATTGTAAAAATAAAAACCCTCGGTCGTATCTCTATTTGGAGAGTGGCCAGAGGGTTTATTTTGTTTCGTATGACAGCCATGAGATGGCGTTTGTGGGTAGAATGCAAGTCATGCCTCATAGATCATCGAGTACAGATCCTCTGCCAGCTTGGCCACATAGGCGGCGTCCAAGTGTTCGTTTTCTCTGGTCAGATAGGAGGAAATGCACTCCAACCGCTTAAGGTAAAGAACCTCTTCCTCCTCGATATCACCCTCAGCAGCGGCGATGCAGGAATCAAGTTGATGTTGATCGTAGGTGGTAATGAACCAATTGGTCAATGACTCCGTTAAATCCTC
>JAFOFP010000022.1 GCA_017387285.1 Lachnospiraceae bacterium | reverse complement strand
GGCAGTTGTGGAAAATGATGATCTGATCGTGGAGGGCTGTGGATATCTTACAGGCGGCGAGGTGGACAGCTTCACCGATCACCGGATCGTCATGTCGGCGGCTGTTGCGGCCACCATCTGTACCGGCGAGGTAGTGATCAATAATGCGCAGGATGTGGCGAAATCCTATCCGGGATTCTTTGAGGATTATGATAAGCTGGGTGGAATAATACAGACGATTTAAGAACATTTTTAAATACTCAGTATGTATAGAAGCGATGCAATCCGGATAAAGAATGTGTGTTCGAAAAAGAGTTGCAGTCTGACAGAATGTATGATATGATCCGCGCATGGGAAACCATGGTTACATATGCTGATCTGATTCAGTTTTGTATACTCTTGGTTGCGATTGTTACGTGGTAAGTTTATTTTTTATAATGATGGAGGAGGCCTTAGTATGTCCTCAGAATTTGGAAAAAACATAAGGGTTTCTGTATTTGGGGAGTCCCACTCTGCCGGGATCGGCGCCGTGATCAGCGGCATCCCTGCCGGGATCAAGATCGATATGGAGCGAGTGTCTTTGTTTATGGCACTGCGTGCGCCGGGGAAAAATAAACTGTCCACTGCCCGCAGGGAGGCAGATCAGCCGGAGGTGCTGTCCGGTATTCTGGACGGAGTGACCACGGGGACACCTATCTGTGCGGTGATCCGAAATACAGATATCCGAAGCAAGGATTATGCAAATATTATGGACGTGCCCAGGCCCGGACACAGTGATTTCAGTGCGTATATGCGCTACGGCGGACAAAATGATGTTCGCGGTGGCGGTCATTTCAGCGGAAGGCTGACGGCTCCTCTCTGTTTTGCGGGAGCAATCTGTATGCAGATTTTGGAGAGCAAAGGCATTTATGTGGGCGCCCACATTCAGTCCGTAGGGAATATTTGGGATCAGCGGTTTGACGATATCCACCCCACGGTGGAGGGCTTGACCGGACCTATGTGGAAGCCATTTCCGGTGATCGATGACGAGGCCGGAGCGAAGATGCAGGAGGAGATATTGGCGGCAGCACAGGAGCTGGACAGCATTGGCGGGACCATCGAGTGTGTGATCGCCGGCGTTGAGCCGGGATTTGGCGAGCATATGTCAGACGGCGTGGAAAATCGGATGGCCGCAGCCATCTTTGGTATCCCTGCGGTGAAGGGTATCGAGTTTGGCAGCGGATTTGCCGGATCTGCGATGCGGGGGTCTCAGAATAATGATCCTTTCTGTGTGGAAAATGGAAAGATCCGCACCACCACAAATCATCACGGCGGCATTCTGGGCGGAATCACTTCGGGAATGCCCATCCGCTTTGCGGTGGCCATGAAGCCTACCCCGTCCATCGGCAAGCCACAGCAGTCGGTGAGCCTGTCCACCATGGAGCCTGCGGTATTGGAGATCAAAGGGCGCCATGACCCCTGTATCGTTCACCGGGCAGTGCCGGTGGTGGCAGCGGTGGCGGCCATGACCATGCTGGACATTATCTATGACGAGGGAAAGTAAGATGGAGTTTGTGTATCTTTCCGTGACGTCACCGCCCATTCATTTTGGCTGCGCGTATGCTAAGAAATAAATCGGTCACTGAGCGGAACCACGATAGAACTTTACTTGATGTGAAAGAGGATAGGGGGAGCGAACTGCTATGGATATTCAGGAATTGCGCTTGGAATTAAATCAGATCGATAAAGAGCTGAGTGCACTGTTTGCCCGCCGCATGAGTATCTCCGGTCAGGTGGCGGAGTATAAGCGGGCACACAATATGCCGGTGCTGGACCGCAGCCGGGAGCGGGAGGTCATTGCCAGAGCGGTGGAGGGAAAACCGGAGGAGTATGCGGGATATATTCGCCTTTTGTACAATAATATTCTGGATCTGAGCCGTGCCTATCAGCATGTGCAGCTGGCACCACGGTCTGAGTTGAAGGTGGCGATGGAGAGAGCCATTGAGGAGATGCCGGCGACCATGCCCACCACGGCGTCGGTGGCCTGTCAGGGTACCGAGGGAGCCTATTCCCAGATCTGCTGTGATAAGCTGTTCCACAATGCCGATATCATGTACACCAACTCCTTTGAGGGCGTTTTTCAGGCAGTTCAGAACAATCTCTGCCGTTACGGTGTTTTGCCCATCGAGAACAATATTTACGGCTCAGTAAATCAGGTCTATGATCTGATGAAAAAATATAAGTTTTACATTGCCAGATCCATGAAGCTGCGGATCGATCACTGTTTGGTGGCAAAGCCGGGCGTGAAGACAGAGGATATTCGGGAGATATATTCCCATGAGCAGGCACTGGGGCAGTGCAGTGAATATTTGAAGGGTTTCCCCAATGCGAAGAAGCGTGTGTGGGAAAACACGGCCATGGCGGCAAAGATGGTGGCGGCGTCCGATGACGATACGCTGGCGGCCATCTGTTCCATGGAGAGCGCACAAATTTATGGACTGCATATTCTGGATCAGAGTATCCAGAATAATGACAACAATTACACCCGGTTTATCTGTATTTCCAAGGAGATGGAGGTATACCAGGGCGCAAATAAGATCAGTATCATGTTCTCTCTGTCCCACAAGCCCGGAGCGTTGTATGGTCTGCTGGCCAGCTTTGCGGCCCAGGGCCTTAATGTGACCAAGCTGGAGAGCCGTCCGATCCCGGGCAGAGATTTTGAGTTTATGTTCTATGCAGATCTGGAGGCGTCCATTGCCGACGAGGAAGTACAGCGACTGATCTGTCAGATCGAGGCGGAGCAGCCAATGTTTGCCTTTTTGGGGGCATACTCGGAGCGGTAACGGTCAAGACAGAAAAACGGAACTGTCGGAGAAAATAATCGGTGCGGGGACAGGTTTGTTTCCCGAAAAAGGATAACAGTATGAGTATAATCACGGTTGAAGTTTCAAAGAAATATGACATCCTTGTGGAGGAGCGGCTTCTTTCCCGGGCGGGAGAGGAGATTCGGGCGCGTTTCAAGAAAGCTCAGCAGATCATGCTGGTGAGCGATGATACGGTCAATGGGCTTTACGGGGATGTGGTCACGGACTCGCTGGTGAAGTCCGGTTTTACCGTGCACAAATATATCTTTCCCCACGGTGAGACGTCCAAGACCTTTTCGGTCATGGTTCCTCTGGTGGAGCGGATGGCAGAGCTGGCACTGACCCGATCCGATCTGATCGTGGCGCTGGGCGGCGGCGTGGTAGGCGATATGGCCGGTTTTGCGGCGGCGATCTATCTGAGAGGAATTGATTTTGTGCAAATCCCCACAACTCTACTCTCCGCAGTGGATTCCTCCGTTGGAGGAAAAACAGCGGTGGATCTGGCGGCAGGTAAAAATCTGGCGGGGGCATTCCATCAGCCGTCACTGGTGCTGTGTGATTATTCTACTCTGTATTCGCTGCCGGAGGAGGAGTTTGCCACCGGCATGGCGGAGGTGATCAAGCACGGTGTGCTGGCAGATCGGGAACTGTTTGCGTTTATAGCAGAAAAGGATGCGAAGGCATATTTGGGCGATATTATTCCCACCAATCTGGTGATCAAGCGCCGCCATGTGATGGAGGATGAGTTTGACGTGGGGTTGAGACAGCTTCTCAATCTGGGGCACACGCTGGCCCATGCGGTGGAAAAGCTGAGCAATTACGAAATTAACCATGGAAATGCGGTGTCCATCGGTCTGGCGGCCATCTGCAGGGCGGCCTATGCTTACGGTCTGGCCGAGGAGGATATCACGGACAGCGTGGTAGCGGTACTGAAAAAATATCATCTGATGACGGAGTGTCCGTATACGGCTGCGGAATGTGTTGGCGTATTGCTCAATGACAAAAAACGTTCCGGTCAGACCATTAATCTGGCTATTCCGAAGAAAATCGGGGAATGCTATCTGTACAAGATGGATGTGGATCGGTTGGAGGAATTTTACCGGCTGGCCATCGGATGATCCGGCTGATGTGAAGGAGAACTAAATTTGGAAGAGAAATGTAAACGTTGCTATGGAGCGGGTGGAGAAGGTCAGGAAATGTCGGAAACCTGTGCTGCAGACACAGATAATGGATGTGATCAGTGTGGGTGCTGTGGAACCGGTCAGGCACAAAACGGCGGAGGAGGATGTGGCGGCTGCGCAGGCGGATGCCCCCACGCAGCCAAAGGTGAGTTGGTGTGGGATTATGACGACACGGTACTGGTGTTTTCCAGTGATATGCTGGAGGGATCGGAGTAAAATATTACAAAGTCATTACAATTGTTACAATCCTTTTACGTTTGTATTAAGCTTTTGACACAATTATTGAAAAGATAAAAAAGATGTGATAAGGTCGATATGTAGGATGGAAAGACATCCCATATCGGCCTTTTGTCATGACGTCGGGGCAACGTGTTGGGGAACCTTGCCGGAGCGGTGACAGATGAGAGAACTGGGGAGTTTAAAGGCCGATACGACGCAGTAATTGGTAGTGTGAGTGAAAAAAGCAGTCTGGCAGAGGATCGGAGGTAAGTATGAGAGGGAGACAGTTTGTTGCATGGATGATTCTGGTGGCATTCATTTTGTTGATGTGCTCGGCCTGTCACAG
>JAFOFP010000173.1 GCA_017387285.1 Lachnospiraceae bacterium | reverse complement strand
TTCCTCCAGCGCATCCACAAACTCCTGCGCAATACCCTTGATAATGGGGTTGGCATCTTTGTCCAGATAGCCCAACAGCGGAAGCCCAATGGCCAAATTTCCACCCAGATATCCGTTCTTCTCCACCAACAATACCTTCATGCCCTGTCTGGCTGCCGCCAATGCCGCGGGCAGACCTCCGGGACCGCCGCCGATGACTGCCACATCATAAGTCAGCATTTCCTTTTTCATCTTTATCTACCTCCGTTTATTCAAAACGTTTTAAAATCAAGGCTTTTTATTCATTAACTACTATTTATCATATTCGAAAACAGATGTCAAGATAACCTCGCCTGCCCTTTTCCGGTCTTACATGTACTTCATTGCGCACATTGAGGATTTAAACCGTTTTTATTATGCAGTTTTCACAGTTTTAAAACGTTTCGAATATGCAAAATTTCTATTGACGAAGTTTTAAAAAATATGTTACTCTGTTCTGAGAAAAATTATCTCTGACAAAAAATATCCGTCGGATGAATGAAGGAGGAGACACCATGGCTTCTATCAAAGACGTAGCCCGCCTGGCAGGCGTATCCCCCAGCACCGTATCACTGGCCATGAACGGCAGCCCACTGGTCAAGCACGAGACCCGGTATCGGATCATGCAGGCCGTGGAGGAATTAAACTATAAACCCAACCAGGCAGCTCGGTCACTGGTGACCAAGGAAAAAAAGGTCATCGGTCTGTTCTTGCTGTCCGGCGAAGAGTCCCTCACCGACTTTTCTCAGCCCTTCTCCCACACCCAGGACACTCTGCTGGTGGAGATGCTTCCTTTCGTCCAGAAAACGCTGCGTGAAGCCGATTACAGCATCCTGGTGGATCTGTTTTTCTCCGGTCCTCAGACTGAACATCCCGAAAATCATCAGCTGAACCGCAACAGCATCGACGGCGCAATCTTTTTCGGCGGTCTGGTCAATGAGATTCAGCTGCAAAATATCCATAATACCAAAGTTCCCTCCGTGCTGGTCTGCTCCCGCGACAACAATCTGGACTATGTGGACACCGACCCGAAGGAGGGAATCCGTCTTGCCACCCAATATCTGATCCAAAACGGCCACCACCACATTGCCCTGCTCAACGGCTCAGACCGCTCACAGGTATCTGCCCGCAAGCTGGCCGGATACCGGCAGGCCCTGGAGGAAAACGGCATATCCTACGATGAATCACTGGTGGAGAGCTCCGCCGGTTCCGGTGATCACGCGCTTTCGGCAATCGAAAAGCTGTGGGACAGAGTTCCTCATCCCACAGCCATCATCACTGCCTCCGAATATACCGGCTGTGCAGCCCTGCGTTTTCTCTATGACCGCGGGCTGTCCTGTCCCGATGATGTATCCGTCATCAGCTTCGGCGACGGTCCCGTCACCGCCTACACCGCACCGGCGCTGACTACCATAAACCTACACAAACAACGGTTGGGTGAGGAGGCCGCCAACATTCTCATCAACCGGCTGAAGAACCCAAAAGCCAGACAGGTCGAACTTATCATCCCTCCGGAGCTGACCATACGTGATTCGGTAAAGTGCATTCTCTGACCTCACAAAAACGAGTCCATACTTAATTCGCAATGGGGTGATGAATCGTGGGACTATCCATGGTCAGAGGAAGAAATACATACCCATTTTCCATCCCCCAGACAATGATTTCCTCCACTGCGGCGATGCTGTAATCATAGATGTCATGCTGAAGAACCACCGCAATATCCTTTTTCAAGATGCCCTCTTTAATATTTTGAATAATTTCTGCTGTCTCTCTTGTCTCTCCGGCATCACCGCTGAGTACATTCCAATCGAAATAGCGATATCCCTTTTCCTCCACCAGCTTTGTCAGCCTGGTCATGATCCCTTTGTTAAACCGACTGACCTGATTGGAACTGCCTCCGGGAAAACGAACCAACTCCGCTCTCTCCCCTGTCTGCTCAAAAATGAGATCATCAATCATCTGCATATCCGCAAAGTATGCCCGCTCACTGGCATATACGGTTTTATAATCATGATAAAAACAATGGATCCCTACGGTGTGACCTTCTTCCTTTGCTCTCCCGATAAGCCCCACATAATCCCGGCTTTCCCCCGTTACAAAAAAAGTCGCCTTCACATTGTACTTGGCCAAAATATCCAAAAGCTCTGCCGTATGTCTGGTTGGCCCGTCATCAAAGGTCAGATAGATCACTTTCCCACGTTCGATCAGCTGCTGCTCGCTGAGCGTCAGCTCCTGCCACAGGGCGCCGTTCACCGCCATCCCCTGCGTTTCTGTCTCTGCAGTAAAGGTCTCCCCCATCGTCGGCTCAGCCGTGTAAGTCTCCACGATCAGTTGTCCGCTGCCGGTTTCCTCTGCATTTTGGCTATCCTGTTCCTTCGTCTCCCGTATCTCCGGTGCCGATTCCGACGGGCCACTGTCTATCTCTGTGGAACCCTGTATTTCTTGCTCAAAATATTCCCATGGCACATCGGTCACAACTCCGAAATCCACAAACAAAATCCCCAAAACAGCCATCACTAATCCGACAGCCATTACCCCCTTCAACACACTCAACCACGCTCTCATCCGATTCCCCTAAATCATTTCTGTATTTTTCGTTATCACACCCGCCGTTGAACAAAAAATCTCGCAGACGAAGTTTCCTATAAAGTAAAAACAGCAGCGTCGACATCCTCATCGTTTATCTCCGCTGCTGTTATTATAACATAAGTTTGGCATCATGAAAGTACCTTGATGCATTTGTAAAACATTGTTAATTTTTGTAACTATTTTGTAACGTTTGCTGCCATTGCAAGGAACTTCTCACGGTCTGCAATGTAGTCGTTTTCTCTTCCCACATTGTACTCGAAGGTCAGTGCCGCATCGGGAGTGAACTTTACAACACCCTCAACAAAGCGCTCCCAGTCAATGCCGCCGGCAACACCGGACATGAAAGGCAGATGGCTGTCTGCATTTCCTGCATTGTCATGAACGTGGTAAGCTTTCAGACGGCTGCCCAACGTTTTCTGAACCTCCCACATATCGATCTTTTCCATGTGGGCATGACCGGTATCAATGATACAGGAAAGCTCGGGGTTCTCGGTGAACAGTGCAAGGAACTGCTCATGGTTGAACAGTGCGTGTCCGCCGTCGGGAACATTCTCAACTACCATGTCAACACCGTTCTCGTCGCAGATCTTCTGGAAACGAACCAGACGCTCTGCAACACGCTTACGCAGTTTAGCTCTCTCCTCCTCGGTATATCCGGCAGGAATATGGCCGTTGGTATGAACCACATAATGAGCACCCTTAAACTGATGGTACATCGCAAAAGGCTCTACCATAAACTTGAACAGCTCATCCTCGTCCTCAGTCAGTGCAAAATCACAGTAACCAAAGGGTGAATGGATGCTGAAGCCGCCCTCACGATCCTTCAGGACTTTCTTCATATTTTCGATCCAGTAGTTGGTTCCGCCCCACTCATAAAAGATCTCAATACCAAAATCGGCGGGCAGAAGAGCCATTCTGGATGCTCCGCCTACTGTGTAACTCAAAGAACTAACTTCAAATTTCATGATATAGTCTCCTCTCTTTTATCCCATATTCGGGTATATTTTTGCCTGCTTCGCAGTGCGTCGCTCGCTTATGCATAGAAATAGTTGCTCAATTCCTCTGCAAATTCCTTCTCAAGACCCAGATCCCACAGAAGCTGAAGGATGGTGTAACGGTCTCTTACTTCCTTTGCCACACATACACTGTTGTAGAACATCTCTCTGGGGATATCTACGTGGGAAGGACGAATCGCACCGCCCAGGTTTCCAAGGGTCTCCTCCATCTGAGCAACGGTAGGAATCAGGTTTGCGATCAGCTCCTTGATCTCTGCCCAGTTTGCCTCCACTGCGTTGATTCTTCTCAGACGACCCTCTGCACCGTTCTTCTGGACCTTCTTCTCCAGTTTGATAACACTGTCCGCAGACACGCCGTAAACCGACTTCATGTACTCGCTCCATGCGTCGAAGTCATAGTTTGCAATGTTTGCCTTTGCCGCTGCAAAGTCGATATCCATATCCTTAAGCTTGTTGTAAGCGTAGGTGATGGCGATGGTTCCGATACCTACCTTGGTTCCATGAAGGACTGCCTTGCGTCCCTCGAACAGGAACTGCATCTCCCAGTAATGGGACAGGTGATGCTCTGCGCCGGAAGCAGGTCTGGAATTTCCTGCATACTCCATAGCGATACCGGTTACAACCAGTGCCTCCATGATGTTTGCAATCGCGGTGTGATCTCTGTCCTTAACCAGAGGTGCATTGTCCATAACCTTCTTGATGGAGGAACGAACCAGCTTCTCCAGCCACTCGCAGTAATACTCGCCATTGACGATACGTGCCATATTCCAGTCGATCAGACAGGTGTACTTACCCATGATATCAGCCAATCCTGCGCTGATCATATCCATGGGAGACTCTGCCAGAATCTCTACCGGTCCGATGATGGCCTTCGGAACATGTGCGTTATATGTAGTCTTAAGGTTGCTGCTGATCAGTGCCGCTCCGGTGGAAGCGAAGCCGTCCATGGAGGGAGCCGTAGCAACGATAAAGTAGTTCATCTTCAACTGATAGCTGAAATACTTACTGGTGTCGTTGAGTACACCGGTACCTACGCCGATCACCACATCACAGCTGGGGTCGAAGTTCATCAACAGATAACCGACTGCGTACTCATCGGGAACCAGTTCTCTGGACTCCAATACACAGGACACTGCTCCAAGGCCTGCTGCCTTGATGGTCTCCTCAACTTCCTGCGCTGCTGCCTCCCAGGTATTTACATCACAGATAATAAATGCCTTCTTGAATCCGTAAACATTCATCAGCTCGGGAACACGCTTGATTGCCTTTTCCTCAATGACAACATGCTCTACCTTTGAGCTGTGCTCTTTGCCGCACTCGCAGGCAATCGTCTTGTTCAGTAAATCAGATACGTTCATGGACGTCCTCCTATATATAATGTATTAATGGTGAAACGCTTTCGGGTTATCGCATCGCTCATCAATGTCAATGCCATATATCCCCAATATTGTCTATATTATACACGAAATTCTGCCATCTGAAAATAGCTGTTTTTATTATTTTTTAAACTGTTTTTATATCCAAACCGGCTGTTTTCTTATCATACCACCCTATTTCGCCGTCCACCGTCCATAAAAGACCGGATATTCTCTCCGATCTCCTCCACACACCGCTTTCTGGACTCATAAGCACCCCACGCCATGTGAGGTGTCAGACAAACGTTGTCCAGATGGGCAATGGTCTGATACGGGTGGTTTTCGCCGTAGGGCTCCGTGGAATACACATCCACGCCCAATCCGCCGATCCGCCCTTCCAGAACTGCCTTTGCCAGCGCAGCCTCGTCAGCAACTGCGCCTCTGGCCACATTGATCACAATCACGTCCTGTTTCATCAGCCGGATGCGCTCCTCACTGATCAGGCCTCTGGTCTCATCATTTAAGGGTGTATGGATGGAAATAATATCCGCCTCACGGCAGATGGTGTCCACATCCACATTTTCGCAGCCGTCCACCGGTGTGCGCTTGCAAACCATTATCCGACAGCCGAGAGCCTCAGCCACCCGCGCCACCTGGCGTCCGATATTGCCAAATCCGATGATGCCCCAGGTCTTTCCGGCGATCTCGTGAAATACGGGTTCAATCCGATTCATCATTTTCTGCCGGCTGTACTCTCCTGATGCGGTAAACCGCTGATACACAGGCAGATGGCTCATCAGGGAAAGCGCCATGGTCACTGTCATCTGAGCCACACTCTGGGTAGAATAGCCTGCCACATTGCAGACTGCAATCCCACGTCCACCGCAATAGGTAATGTCCACGTTATCGTAGCCGGTGGCCAGCAGACAGATCAATTTCAAATGATCATTCCCCGCCAGATTACTCTCATTTAACTTAATCTTATTGATCACCGCCACATCCGCATCCGCCAGCCGCTCTGCCACCAGCTCCGGCGGTGTCAGTCCGTAAACGGTCACCTCTCCCACCGCCTCCAGCGCGGTCAGCGGAATATCATCTCCCACCGTATCGCGGTCCAGCACAGCGATCTTTAATCGATCCTCCATCACTTTCCACCTCTCACGATCACCTTAGTATAGATATCCACGCCAAGCGGCAGTACATTGATGGAAATATTTTCATTTAAGCCATGGATGCTGCCATACTGCTGCTTATTGATATGAAGGGGAGCAAAGCGCAGACAGTTGTCACAGATGTCCTTGTAGTATTTGGCATCGGTTCCCCCGGTCATGATGTAAGGACTCACACCAACTCCCGGGTAGACCTCCTTCACCACTTCCTCGATCATACGATACTGGGGGCTGGTGTAGCTGACCACAGGGCAGGGATGATCGGCAGTGATCACCTGTGTCTCAATATCATATTTCTTTGCCAGCTCGGAAATCACCTTGATGCTCTCCTCGGTTCCCTGATGAGGAATGAACCGCATATTTCCGGTAACATAGGCCTCCTGAGGAATCACATTGTATCCGTCGGAGCCTTTGCCCATGGTAAATGCCAAGGTAGTCTGCAGCATCGCCGCACCGGCAGGGCTGATTGACTTCATCAGCTTTTTCAGCAAAGGCTTAAACAGCCACAGATTGGCAAAAATCAGCTTCATGCCAAAGCTCATATTGGGTGCCAGCTGACGGAACATCTCCTCCACCGTGGGAGAGAACTCCACCTTAAAGGGATTGTGCTTCTCTGCATCCTGAATAAACGCTGCCAGTCTGGCCCAAGGGGTATTTTTCCCGGGGGCACTGGCATGACCGCCATTGCCCTTTGCCACGAACTTCACGTCCCCGTATCCCTTCTCCAGCACACCGACCATGGCGTACATGCCGCGAACACCACCGATGGGTTCATTCATGATCATACCGCCCTCGTCCATGACAAGGCTAAGCTTTACCCCGTTGTCCTTCAGCCACTGCACCGTCGCAGGAGCACCGTCTCCGCTCCACTCCTCCGTGCAGCTCCCTGCCAGATAAACATCTACCTCCGGAACAAATCCGGATGTGATCAGTTCCTCCGCAGCCTGCAGGAAACAGAACTGACTCCCCTTGGTGTCCACGGTACCGCGTCCCCAAACATTTCCGTCAATGATCTCACCGCAGAAGGGATCATGCTCCCAAGTACCGGTGGCCTCGACCACATCCTGATGGCTCATGAGCAGAATCGCATCCTCCGCAGAGTTTCCCTTCCACTTTAACAGCAGACTTCCGCTGAACACATGCTTTTCGCAAGCTGCAAACACATGGGGGAACAACTTTTCCAGCACCTCATGATAAGCGTAAAATTTACTTCTGTCCTCCTGATCACGCTCAGATATGGTCTCGCAGCGGATCATCTCGCCCAGCTTCTCTCCGTATGCCTGCGCGCGCTCAGGATCACTCTGGGGAACCTTCGCCTCAGCGGCAGAATTGGGCTTTAAGGTCAAGGTGCGGATCAATGCCACCGCAATTACAGCCAGCAACACGATTCCAATGATGGATAATACAATATTCATGGTTATTCCTCACTTTTTCTATCATCTGTCCGATCAATTAACTACAGCAACTTCTAAACATACAAGAATGCCTCATCATTCTTCTGTCTCCACAGGCGCGATCACATTCCCCTGGCTATCATACCAGACCACTCCATCGGTGAGAACATAACCTTCGCCACTCTTGACCGTCTCTATGTAATCCTGAATGGAAGCCAGTCGATGATCAAATGCAACTCCTCCCATGAGCATATTGGTAACGTGAATATCCGATCCGGCAGTCATCGGTAAGCCGTGTTTCCTGCCGTAAGCCACAGCGCGATGATTATAATTGGGATCATAGTGACCTGTCACTTTAGGGTTGGAATGCTGAGCGTTGATGGCCTCAATACCGTCCACAAACTCGGGGAAAAGCCGGATCT
>JAFOFP010000172.1 GCA_017387285.1 Lachnospiraceae bacterium | reverse complement strand
CAGAAATATATGGCATTTACCTTTATCATGCAGAACATTGCGGCAAATCTGGGCGGTATGCTGACTCCCTTTGGCAATCCTCAGAACCTGTATCTGTACACCAAATTCCAGATTCCTACCATGGAGTTCATGGGCATCATGGCAGTGCCCTTTGTGGCGGCGATCGCGCTGATCACTCTGTGCTGTATCATCTTTGTGAAGGCAGAGCCTCTTACCCTGAAGGATGAGGAGGTTCGGTTGAATCCTGCCCGTGTGGGTCTGTATCTGGCACTGTTTGCGTTGGCTATCGCCATTGTATTCAGAGGTATCCCCTACTGGCTTGGATTGGTGATCATTCCGCTGGTATTGATGTTTGCAGACCGTCAGGCGCTGAAGATGGTGGATTATCCACTGCTGCTCACTTTCGTATTTTTCTTCATTTTCTCCGGGAATATGGCTCGGATCGATGTGGTGAGAGACTTTTTCTCCATGCTGCTGCAGAAAAATACCCTGCTGTTTTCCGCCCTGTCCTGTCAGTTTATCAGCAATGTTCCCTCGGCGATCCTGTTGTCCCAGTTTACCGGGAACTATGCAGATCTGCTGGTGGGGGTAAATATCGGCGGTACCGGAACGATCATTGCTTCTCTGGCCAGCCTGATCACCTTCAGCGAGTACAAAAAGCATAATCCGGAGAAGGTTGGACACTATATGGGAATGTTCTCCGCATTTAATTTCGGTTTTCTGGCGGTGATGCTGGGACTGATGTTTGCGGTGAAGGGAATGTAATCGATATAAAATAAGATAAGCTCGTTCCGAGAGGGGCGGGCTTTTTTGATGCCTATTTTTTCGATGACCGGGGCATGATGCGGATAAATAGGTTGCGAAGTGGTTTCAGATGAATTATAATAGAGACAAAAGAAAAGAGACTATTCATCGAATATATTCCGAGGTGATTACAGATGGCAAATAGAAAAAATATTTTGTTTATTTTGGCGGACGATTACGGTGCATGGGCCATGGGCTGTGCGGGAAACCATGAGGTGAAAACGCCGAATCTGGACCGTTTGGCGGCAGAGGGTATGCGCTTCGATCATTTTTTCTGTGTGTCTCCGGTCTGCTCACCGGCCAGAGTATCGATCCTTACCGGAAAAATCCCTTCCCAGCACGGCGTTCATGACTGGCTGGCCAAGGGACATCTGGACGAGTCTGTGATCAGCCCGGCGTTGAAAGAAAAGTTTGCAGACCAGGATGCACCGTGGTACTATGGGTGGCCGAAAAATCAGTTGAGCGGTGACTATGCCATTCGATACCTGGATGGCCACCGGACGTTCACGGCGGAATTGGCGGAGAGCGGATATGAGTGCGGACTCTCCGGCAAGTGGCATATGGGTGACAGCTATACGCCCCAGGCGGGATTTAGCTATTGGAAGACCACGGCCATGGGCGGTGAAAATTATTTCTATCCGGTGGTTCTGGAAAATGGTAAGATGGAACTGCAGGAAAACCGTTATGTGACGAATATCATCACGGACAATGCGTTGAACTTTTTGGAGGTTAGGGATCCGAACAGGCCGTTTTATCTGTCGGTGCATTATACAGCACCCCATTCCCCTTGGTCTGAGTCCAGCCACCCGGAGGAATATATCAGCATGTATCGGGATTGTCCCTTCACCTCCACACCGGATGTGCCGCCGCACCCTTGGGCACCCCACGGAAAGACCACGTTGGCAGAGTGGAACTCCAAGCCTCACCCCGGTATCCGATTCAGCGGTGCCAAGTACGCGCCCATCCCGGAAATGTGGGAGGAGCATCGCAAAGAGAGCCTGACCGGTTATTATGCGGCCATCACCGCCATGGATGCGCAGATCGGGCGGATATTGGACTATCTGGAAACCAATGGACTGATAGAGGATACGGTGATCATTTTCACCGCGGACAATGGGATGAATATGGGCCATCACGGCATCTGGGGTAAGGGTAACGGTACCGACCCGGTGAATATGTATGATACCTCGGTGAAAGTGCCGGCGATCTTTAACTGCCCGAGCGTGATCAAAAAGGGAGAGGTTTGTCATGAAATGGTCAGCCACTACGACCTGTATCAGACGATCCTTGAACTGGCGGGCATTCCGTGGGTGGAGAAAGCTGATTATCCGGGCCGCAGCATTGCACCGATCTTGACCGGTGAGCAGCAGTCGGTTCGTGACAGTGTGGTGGTTTTTGATGAGTACGGCCCCTGCCGTATGATCCGCAACCGCCGGTGGAAGCTGGTGATCCGCTCCCGGGAGAATATGGATGAATTGTATGATCTGGAAAATGATCCCGGTGAGGAGTGTAACCGGATCAATGACGCGGATTGCGCAGAGGTGATTCGTCAATTGCGCGGAGAATTGAATGGTTGGTTTGCCCGTTATGTGGATCCGGAGTTTGACGGCAGCAAAGAGAAGGTGGGCGGTAAGGGACAGCTGACCAGCCACAGTTTTCAGTGATAACGCTGACGGACAGATGGCAGAATCGACAGCCAGATAAGAACTTTCAATTATGAAATAATGACAGAATGTGAGACGGAATTGATGAAAACGACAGTTCAGAAAATAAAGCTTAGACCGGATCAGCGTTTGATCGTGGTCAGCGACATCCACGGAAATATGGATTATCTGGTGCAGCTGCTCAGAAAGGTGGATTATTCCGGGGATGATGTGCTGGTGATCGTGGGCGATCTGGTGGACAAAGGGGTGGACAGCCTCAGAACCCTTCAGTATGTGATGGAGCTTTCAAGGAAAAATGAGGTTTATGTAACCATCGGCAATGTGGATCTCCATCGGGTGCAGTTTCTCACCGACACCGATGAGGAGGCTGATTCCAGATTTTGTAAATATACCCATTTGCTGCAGCTGTGGTGGGGAGGCGGACTGCTCTCAGACATGTTCAGAGAGCTGGGGATTCCGTTGGATAAGCTGACGGAGGAGACTGCCGGTGAGTATCGGGCACTTTTGAGAGATCATTTCCATGAGGAGATCGCCTTTTTGGAGAACTGTCCCGTGGTTCTGGAGATAGGGGATTACATTTTTGTCCACGGAGGGCTTCCCACCGATGATCTGTCACAGGTGGAGGGCCTGGAGGCAGAGGGCTTTTTGAAGAATGATTGTTTTTTGAAAAAGGGATATGCATTTTCCAAAACCATGGTGGTGGGTCATTGGCCGGTGTGTCTGTACGATGAGACCGGAGAGCGACTTGCGCCCATTTTTGATCATGAGAGAAACATTATCAGCATTGACGGCGGCTGTGCGGTGAAACGCAGCGGCCAGTTAAATGCACTGCTGATCCCCCATTCTCAGGCGAAGATGGATGAGATCAGCTGGACGTCTTACGATGAGTTTCCT
>JAFOFP010000171.1 GCA_017387285.1 Lachnospiraceae bacterium | reverse complement strand
GTCATGGATATGAGTGTATTCGGCGGCATTATTCTGGGTCTGTTGACCGGTGCGATTTATAATAAAACCCGCGATAAGCAGTTCAAGGGCTATGTCACCCAGATATTTTCCGGTGTGCGATGGTCCTTTACCATCATGGTACTTGTGGCGATCCTCATGGGCGTTGCCTCCTGTTATGTGTGGCCTCCCGTGCAGGGTGTCATTGACAGACTGACCGGATTGATCAAGGAGGCCGGTAATTTCGGCCTGTTCCTCTACGGATTTTTGGAGCGTTTCCTGATCCCTACCGGACTTCATCATCTGGTATATACGCCGTTCCAGTTCTCTGCCTTGGGCAACAGCCTGACGCTGGGAGATACGACCTATGCCGGTTCCTATATTGTCATGATGATCGAGCTTCAGGCAGGCCTGCCGTTTTCTGAGGGTATTGTCTGGATGTATACCGGATTCACGAAAACCTTTGGCTATTTTGGTATCGCGGCAGCGTTCATTTTCTGTGCGAACAAGGAAAACCGGGCAAAGACAGCGGCTATGCTGATTCCGTTGGCGCTGACGGCATCTCTGGCTTCTATTACGGAACCCATTGATTTCCTGTTCTGTTTTGCGGCGCCTGTCCTTTGGGTGGTACATGCCTGCATCGCCGGATTGTTTATCGTGCTGTTGAATGTATTCAATGTTACCGGCTTCACCACCAACCTGCTGGGTTCCGTGCTGATGAATCTGACCGCAGGAGCGGAGCGCACCAACTATCCCATGCTTTATCTGCTGGCGTTTGTGGAGATCGTCGTGTATTTCGCTGTATTTACCTTCCTGATTAAGAAGTTTAATTTGAAGACGCCGGGACGTGTGGTGGAAGCGGATGAGGTGGAGAAAAAAACGGAGAAATCAGAAAAAAAGAATACACTTGCCGAAAAAAGAGGACTGAATCTGACCAGAGAGCAGCTGGAGAATATCATTGAAGGCCTTGGTGGCAGAGAAAATATCAATACCGTGGACAATTGCTTTACCAGATTGAGAGTCAATGTAAAGGATGCCTCTCTGGTGAAAGAGGATGTGATCAATAAGACCCCCAACAGTGGTATTGTGAAGAAGAATACGGACATTCAGGTGGTTTTCGGGTTGCAGGTAATTGAGATTAAAAAAGCTGTGGAGGAGTTGTTATGATTTATACCATTGTTGGAGGCGGAAGTACTTTTACCCCCGGCATAGTAAAATCTATTGCATTGAGAAAAGAAGAATTGGATGTGGAGGAGATCCGTCTGTTTGACTTGGACAGAGAGCGGCAGGACAAGGTTGCCGTGGTGGTAAGATGGATTCTCCATGAAGAGTTAAACAGCGGTATCCCGTTGACTGTCACCTATGACGAGGAGAGTGCCTATCGGGATGCGGACTTTATTTTTGCTCAGATGCGTGTGGGCAAATATGCCCTCCGGGAGATGGATGAGAAGATCCCGCTGCGTCACGGCTGTGTGGGACAGGAGACCTGCGGCTGCGGTGGTCTGGCCTACGGGATGCGGACCATTTTCCCCATGATCAAGGTCCTCGATGATGTGGCTAAGTATGCAAAGCCCGGCCATTGGATATTGAACTATTCCAACCCGGCATCTATCGTATCCGAGGCCTGCCGAAAACTGCGCCCTGAGGCGCGGATCATCAATATCTGCGATATGCCCATTGCCATCATCGATGTGGTGGCGGCAGCCCTGGAGATCAAGGATAAAGAAAACATTGTTTATGATTATTACGGATTGAATCACTTTGGCTGGTTCACCGGCATCCGATACAGAGGCGAGGATATCATGCCCAGACTTCGGGACTATATTATGGAGCACAAGATTCTTCTGCCGGATGCTTATCTGAAGGACAAGATCGCTTTGGGAGCAGGAACCAGTGATTCCCACCGCAATCGTCACGCCAAGGGAAGCTGGTACTATGTGTGGAAGGGCATCTATGAGATCATGTCCAATTTTCCTGAGACACTTCCCAACACTTACCTGAATTATTACCTTCAGCAGAAGGAATTCGTGGAGCACTCTGATGTGGAGCGCACCAGAGCCAACGAGGTTATGGAGACCAGAGAGAAAAACCTCTTTGACGGCATTGATAAATACCTGAAGACCGGCGTGGTGGATGAGAATGTGTTTTATGCAGGCAGCCACGGCGATTGGATCGCCGATCTGGCGGTGGCGCTGAAAAACGATACCAAGGCCCGTTTTCTGGTGATCGTTGAGAACAATGGGGCGATCCCCAATATGCCCGATGACGCCATGGTGGAGGTTCCTGCTTACATCGGCAGCCAAGGCCCGGAAGTCATCAAGCGGGGAGATATCCCGCTGTTCCAGCAGGGGTTGATGATGCAGCAGTTAAACAGCGAGAAACTTCTTGTGGAGGGCTGTATTGAGGGCTCCTATCAGAAGGTGCTGGAGGCCTTTACTCTCAACAAGACGGTTCCCAGCATGAATGTGGCGAAAGCCATTCTGGATGATATGATCGAAGCCAATGAGGGATATTGGCCGGAACTGAAATAAATAGTGATTGTATTTCTTTGGGTTTGGTGCTATACTGTAAATTGGTTTGTTATGGGAATAATCATTGGATGATCGACGGAGGATAAGATGACAAAAGAACAAAAGTCCACATTATATGTATTCCTTGCCGCTGTGCTGTTTAGTATCGGCGGTCTTTGTGTGAAGGTGATTCCCTGGTCAGCGCTGACCATCAACGGTGTGCGCAGTCTGATCTCCGTACTGATTTTGTTGGTCTATCTGAAAAAGACGGGCCATAAGATCGTGTTTAACAAGGGGGTAGCTCTGGGGGCCATCAGCATGGCGGGAACCACGACACTGTTTTGTCTGGCCAACAAGCTGACTACTGCGGCCAACACGATTATTCTCCAGTTTACCGCACCGATTTTTATCATCCTGTTTATGTGGCTGTTTTTCCATGAGAGACCTAAGAAACTGGATATTTCCACCTGTGGTATTGTACTGGTGGGCATCATCTGCTTCTTTGTGGATTCTCTCTCTGCGGGAAACACCCTGGGCAATGGGCTGGCGCTTCTGTCCGGTGTAACCTATGCCGGCGTGTTTATGATGAACACTTTCCCCGGTGCGGACTCCATGTCTTCTATTTTGCTGGGACAGGCAGTCTGCGCGGTGACACAGACGCCGTTCATCTTTGCGGAGACAGAATTCACTGCACCTGCCTTTGCGGCAATTCTTGTATTGGGCGTATTCCAGTTGGCCCTGGCATACATTTTTATGTCCAGAGGCTTGGAGCATACTCCCGCAGTGACCGCATCCCTGACTGCAGCTATTGAGCCGATTTTAAATCCTGTGCTGGTGGCGATCTTTTACGGAGAGATGATTTCCTCACTGTCACTGGTGGGAGCAGTCATCGTAGTGGTAGGCGTAATTGCTTATAACCTACTCAAGCTGCGTACATCGAAATGAAACGAAGCGGAATCGAGATGTACACTGCGAGGGAAGAGACAACTTTGGGGAGGTATACAGATGGATAATGAGCGTGAGTTGGTGGAGCGTCTCGAAGGGATCGAGGCGAAGGAGGATCGACGTCTCTTGTTGGCAAAGATCCAGCTTGCATTGGTGGCTATTCT
Organism: Lachnospiraceae bacterium; assembly: GCA_017387285.1. Lineage (GTDB taxonomy): Bacteria > Bacillota > Clostridia > Lachnospirales > Lachnospiraceae > RGIG423. Next base: position 4,318 of record JAFOFP010000171.1, on the reverse strand, counting down.
GGTAGTTGGCCTTGGTATTTTGGCCTGTGTGGTACTGCCCAAGGCGAAGGAACTCTATGGGGAGGCAGATGCGGCCATCGCGCAGATGCAGCGGATCATGAGCGAAACCGAGGGTGTGATCGCAGAGATCGACTGGGATAAATTTAAGGAGATCGATTTCAGTAAGTTCAACGACATTGACTTGGACAAGTTCAATGAGATCGATTTCAGCAAACTGAATGATTTGGACATTGACGAACTGAATACCGCCATCAAAAATCTCAACGATGCGGTGGAGGCTGTGCAGAAAAAGGCTTCCGAGATGGAGAAGGCTTTTGATTCTATGGGCAAGTGGTTCGGTCAGATCTTCGGGACATGATCAGACATAGATAAAATAAGGAAAAAGGAGTTTTTAGATTTATGATCAGTGCAAATGGTGTAACATTACGAATCGGAAAGAAGGCTTTGTTTGAGGATGTAAACATTAAGTTTACTGAGGGAAACTGCTACGGTCTCATCGGCGCTAACGGTGCAGGAAAGTCTACTTTCCTGAAAATATTATCCGGTCAGCTGGAGCCCAGCAAGGGAGATGTGGTGATCACTCCCGGCCAGAGATTGTCCTTCCTGCAGCAGGATCACTTCAAATATGACGAGTATCCGGTTCTGGATACGGTTATCATGGGTAACCCTCGTCTGCTGGAGGTAATGCATGAGAAGGATGCCATCTACATGAAGGAGGACTTCACCGAGGCTGACGGTATCCGCGCAGCTGAGTTGGAGGAGGAGTTTGCCAACATGAACGGTTGGGAGGCGGAGTCTGATGCCGCATCTCTGCTGAACGGTCTGGGAATCGGTACCGAGCTGCACTATTCCCTGATGAAGGATTTGAATGGTAATGATAAGGTGAAGGTTCTGCTGGCACAGGCGCTGTTCGGAAACCCCGATATTCTGCTTCTCGACGAGCCTACCAACCATCTGGATCTGGATGCTATCGCATGGTTGGAGGAGTTCCTGATCAACTTCGAAAATACCGTTATTGTGGTATCCCACGACCGTTATTTCCTGAATAAGGTATGTACCCATACCGCAGATATCGACTATGCTAAGATTCAGCTGTACGCAGGAAACTACGATTTCTGGTATGAGTCCAGTCAGCTGATGGTTAAGCAGATGAAGGAAGCAAACAAGAAGAAAGAGGAGAAAATCAAGGAGCTGCAGGAGTTTATTCAGAGATTCTCTGCAAATGCGTCTAAGTCCAAGCAGGCGACTTCCCGTAAGCGTGCGCTGGAGAAGATTCAGCTGGATGAGATCCGTCCTTCCAGCAGAAAGTATCCTTACATCGACTTCCGTCCCGAGCGTGAGATCGGCAATGAGGTTCTGGTTGTTGATCATCTGTCCAAGACCATCGATGGCGTGAAGGTGCTGGATGACGTATCCTTTATTCTGGGACGCAACGACAAAGTTGCTTTTGTTGGATCCAATGAGTTGGCAAAGACCACTCTGTTCCAGATCCTTGCCGGAGAGATGGAGCCCGATGAGGGATCCTACAAGTGGGGCGTGACCACCTCTCAGGCTTATTTTGCAAAGGACAACACCGAGATTTTCAACAGCGATCTGGCGATTACCGATTGGCTGACTCAGTTCTCAGTCATCAAGGATGCCACTTATGTGCGTGGTTTCCTGGGACGTATGCTGTTTGCCGGTGATGACGGTATGAAGCGTCTGCGTGTTCTGTCCGGTGGAGAGAAGGTGCGCTGCCAGTTATCCATGATGATGATCAAGGCGGCTAACTGTCTGATCTTCGACGAGCCCACCAACCATCTGGACATGGAGTCCATTACTGCGCTGAACAATGGTCTGATCAAGTTCCCCGGCGTGATCCTGTTCTCCTGCCACGACCATCAGTTTGTGCAGACCACCGCAAACCGTATTATGGAGTTCACGCCTGACGGCCTGATCGATAAGATCACCACCTACGATGAGTATCTGGCAAGCGATGTGATGGCGAGAAAGCGTCAGGGCGTTGCACAGGCTGCTCCTGTGGAAGTGATCGACACGGATGAGGAATAAATGATGAAAAAAATGATTTCCTGGAACGTCAACGGTCTTCGGGCCTGTATGGGGAAAGGCTTTGCTGAGTTCTTTGCTGAGGCAGATGCGGATGTGTTCTGCATTCAGGAGAGTAAGCTTCAGGCCGGACAGATCGATTTTGCCCCGGAAGGGTATCACGCATACTGGAATTATGCCGAGAAAAAGGGATATTCCGGCACCGCCATTTTCACAAAAGAGGAGCCCATCAGTGTGTCCTATGGGCTGGGAGTCGAAGAGCATGACCATGAGGGACGTGTGATTACCTGTGAGTTCCCGGAATATTATGTGGTTACCTGTTATACGCCGAATTCTCAGGATGGATTGGCCAGACTGCCCTACCGGATGACATGGGAGGATGCATTCAGAGCCTATCTCAAGGGGCTGGAGGAGACGAAACCGGTGATTTTTTGCGGTGACCTGAATGTGGCTCATCGGGAGATCGACTTGAAAAATCCCAAGACTAATCGAAAAAATGCCGGGTTTACCGATGAGGAGAGAGGAAAATTTTCCGATCTTTTGGCAGCGGGATTTGTTGACACCTTCCGACATTTCTATCCGGAAATGGAAAATATCTACTCTTGGTGGTCTTATCGGTTTAAGGCCAGAGAAAAGAATGCCGGTTGGCGTATTGACTACTTCTGTGTGTCGGAAAGCTTGAAAGACAGGCTGATGGATGCGAAGATTCACACCGACATCTTCGGATCAGATCATTGCCCGGTGGAGCTGATGTTGGGGTGAGTTCGATGGCTGAGACGAAGACAGGATTGACAACAGGGCGGTTCACAGGGTTAAGCAGTGATGCACTGAAAGGTATCGCGATGGTGACGATGCTTGTGGATCACTTTGCCTATTTGTTTGTCGCCCCTTATGAAAATTTGTATTTGATTTTGAGGGGGATCGGCCGTCTGGCCTTTCCCCTATACTGTTTTCTGCTGGTGGTGGGATTCCTCCACACAAGAGATTACCGGAGATATCTGATCAGAGTGGCTTTCTTTGCCTTGATCTCGGAGGTACCCTTCGACCTGATTCTCAGTGGTGCTCCTGTGGATTGGGGATACCAGAGCGTTATGGTGACACTGTTCATCGGTTTGGCCGGATTGGGCGCATATCGATGGTGTGTGAATCGGCAGCTGCCGATCTATGGAATTTTGGTCGTGGTTGCATCGATTCTGATAGGATGGCTGACACAGTGTGATTATGGGGCGGAGGGTATTTTACTGATTTTTATTCTTTATTTATTCAGTTTTGCGCCCATGGAGCGTGCCATTGGATTGGGAATCTGGGCGGTGTGTTTTGGGGGTCTGGAGATCTGGGCCGCATGCGCAGTGATCCCCATTTCACTGTATAACGGACAGAGAGGAAACCGTAAGAGATGGTTTAAGTGGGCAGGATACATTTTTTATCCGGTACACTTGCTTTTGCTGTGGCTGATCAGTGTGTTATAAATAGAGACAGGATCATGATGGAGGACACGGAAATGGAAAACTATCAATACATTATCTTGAGAGAAAGACCGGAATTGGAGGAAGAAGCGGCAGCGTGGTTCCATGATAAGTGGGGCGTTCCTAAGGAAGCATATCTGGAATGCATGGATGCCTATTTAAACGGAGAGACGGAATACGGCTGGTATCTCTGTCTGGATGGAGACAAAATCATCGGAGGGATGGGTGTTATTGAAAATGACTTTCATGACAGAAAAGATCTGACCCCCAATGTGTGTGCGGTCTACACCGAGGAAGCTTACCGTTGCCGGGGGATTGCAGGTCATCTGCTGAACATGGTTGTGGCCGATATGAAAGGAAAAGGGATTTCACCCATTTATCTGGTCACCGACCATACCGGATTTTATGAGCGATATGGCTGGGAGTTTTTCTGCATGGTTCAGGGAGACGGAGAGCCGGATATGACGAGAATGTATATTCATCGATAAATGAACTGCACAATGATGACAGAAAGGGGCAAGCCCAAAAGGGTTGCTCCTTTTTGTGTGGAAGATGCTTGTGCAGCACATTGGGATGTGGTATAGTAACCACACAATGAGTGGGTGGAGGCGAAAATGGAAAAAACAAAAAACATAATCATGCAGATGGAGACATTGAAGAGAACACGGGAAATGCTGGGCATGAATCGGACGGAATTTTCCCGGTATATGGAGATCCCGCTGCGGACGCTGGAAGAGTGGGAGGCAGGGAGACGTCAGATGCCGGAGTATGTGCTGCGGTTGATTGCCTACTATGCCAGGATGGAG
>JAFOFP010000021.1 GCA_017387285.1 Lachnospiraceae bacterium | reverse complement strand
TCGGTATCATAGACGGTTCCCTTTTGATCCAGCGCGTACACATCCACACGGATGGAGCGAAGCCAAGGCATCGTCCGAAATTCCTTCTCTGTCTGGCTGGGCGTCAGTAGCATCAAATCCTCCCTGCCCAGAATGATCTGGAGCAAGGCCTGATGAGCCTCGGGATGATCCATGGTCTCGTCGAATAAAAATTTGTCCAGCAGTGTCAGATCCTTCAGTGGTTTCAGTTATTACCATAAACCATTTCTTAAGGATTGTCCAGAAACCAACGGTGTGGGTTGCCACACTTTCTATCAATAAATTTGTTATATACCAAACAAACGATTATGGACTAAGACATGAGAGCCAGATCGGATCGGAACTGAAGTGATTTTAACTATTCCAAAGAGAGCAGATGATGCGAATAACCCACCTGCAATAACCTACAAACCGAGAGAATGTTGAAGGTTACAAAAAGATTATTTTTCCTCTTCAGACACAAGAGACATCAAGGCCACTGCCTCTGTGGATACACACATAGGGAACATATCCACAGCCTGCACCCGTTTCAGCTCATACCCTCTGTCACACAGGTATCTCAGATCCCTGGCCAATGTCGCCGAATTGCAGGACACATAGACGATCCTCTCCGGAGCCATCTTCACCATGGTCTCCAGCAGGGCCTCGTCACAGCCTTTCCGGGGCGGATCTACCACGATCACATCGGCAGCCATACTTCCGCCGCTCTGACGGTATTTCTCCGGCAGCACTTCCTCTGCCTTTCCCACAAAAAATTCCGCATTATCCATACCGTTGATCTGCGCATTTTCCTTGGCGTTTTCCACCGCTGCGGGAATGATCTCCACACCGTAGACCTGCTTGGCCTTCTGTGCCAGAAACAGGGAAATGGTTCCGATACCGCAGTACAGATCCCATACGATCTCATCTCCGGTCAGCCCTGCAAACTCCAACGCTTTCCCATAAAGCTTTTCCGTCTGAAGGGGATTGACCTGAAAGAAGGACAAGGGTGAAATCCGAAATCTGACCCCTCCGATCAGATCCTCCAAATAACCGGGGCCATAGAGATTGATCAATTCTCTGCCCAGAATCACATTGGTCTTTTCCCGGTTCACATTCAGGGAAACTGATACTAGCCCGGGAATCTGCTCCCGAAGTCTGCTCACCAGTTCCTCGTGGTGAGGCAGCTTTTTCCCGTTGATCACCAGACAGACCAATACCTGCCCCGTATGAAAGCCGCAGCGCACCAGAATATGACGCACCAGACCCCGATGATTTTCCTCATCGTAGGGCTCGATCTGATAGTTTTCCATGAAAGAAGTCACGGTCTTTGTCACCAGACGGTTAACCGGTGATCCCAGCTGACAGTCCTCCATGGGGATGATGGAATGGGTCCTTCCCGCATAAAAGCCGGTGACGATCTCGCCGTTCCGATTCCGTCCCACAGGAAACTGGGCCTTATTTCGATACCGGAGCGGCTCCCCGTCCATGCCAATGATGGGCTCCATGGGCAGTTCGGCAAAATGACCGATCCGCTCCAGATGACCTCTCACCCGGCTCTCCTTAAACCTTAACTGCGCCTCATAGCTGAGAGCCTGCAGCTGACAGCCGCCGCAGGGAGCAGCCGCCGGACAGGGCGGCACCACACGGTCTGCCGAGGGCATCAGCACCTTCATGAGCCGTCCGTAACCATAGGTCTTTTTCACCTTGATCAGCTTACCCTCGATCACATCTCCGATCACAGCGTCTTTCACAAACACGGTGAAGCCATCGATCTTACCGATGCCCTCACCGTCCTCTGTCATATCTATAATTTCTGTTGTAAATATGTCATTTTTATTCATTCTGTCAAACACACCTTCTCAGGTTTATTCCGGTTGATTATTAATACGTTCAAGCTCGCCGGTTTTCACAGTTTCTATTCCATATTACAGTTCCGTGCTTCCCCGCAGATTGCTGTCAAACAGGCGATTAAAGCCCAGCCACTCACCGGGATCCTTGGCTCCGGCCAATGCCTCTGCAAAGGTCTGCAGCTTGGCATCCGTATTGTCCGCAAAGTTCAAGGCCACCGCCTCAATGATGGCCGGTTTCTTGGGCGAACCGTACTCATACTCGCCGTGGTGAGCCAGAATACAGTGCTTTAACTCAGCCGCCGTCTTTGCCGGAAATCCGGGGATCCTGCGAATATGCTCACCTACCATCTCTGTTCCCATGACGATGTGTCCCAACAGCTGGCCGTCATCGGTGTAATCGTTCTCAGGGAAAAGGGACAGTTCCCGCGTTTTTCCGATATCGTGGAAAAGAGCCGCTGCGATCAACAGGTCACGCTTCAGTATCGGGTACTGGGTACAGTAATAATCGCACATGCGAGTCACACTGAGGGTGTGCTCCAACAGACCGCCCACAAAGCCGTGGTGCACGCTTTTCGCTGCGGAATGATCACGGAAGCTCTTGACAAACTCCTTGTCCTCCACGAAAAAACTCTCCAGCAGTTTGCGAAGCTTTTCGTTTTTCACGCTGCCCACAAATTTCAGCAATTCCGAATACATCTGGTTGATATCCTTTGAAGATACCGGCAGATAATCGGAAGGAAGATACTCTCCCTCCTGGGCTCTGCGGATCCGGCGTACCCGAATCTGGGGAACCCCCTGAAATACGGTCACATCGCCGTCCACCTTGATATAATCCAACGCCTCGAAATGCTCAATGCCGCTATTGATCTCCCACACCTTGGCGTTGATCATACCGGTTTTGTCCTGCAGATCAATGGAATAATAGGTCTTTCCGTTTTTTGCCACCAGTGACTGTTTTTTGCGGCAGAGATAAATATCTCCGATCCAGTCACCTTCCCTCAATGTTTCAATATATTTCATCGCTTATCCTTTCTCCTTATCGCAAACCGGGAACCACCTTGAACTCTAACTGCTGATATTCTCCGTTTCCGGCCCGCATCACGACCACTGTCACCTCGTCTGCTGACAGTTCCTCGATCACACCTCTCATATTCTGAACCCCGGTGATATTGCCCGGGCCAATTTTCACCAGCACATCGCCGGCCTTGATTCCTGCGTCGTAGGCAGGACTGCCCAGAACCACCTCATTGATGTAAACACCGGCAGGTAAACCATACTGCTCCTGAATATCCTCCGTCACGGTCTGTCCCACAATGCCCAGATAAGGAACCTGCTGCCCGTTGGCCAACAGCTCCAGCACTCCCTTCAGATCGGAAATACCCATCACGCCGGTCACACTTCCGGAAGTCTCCGGCGTAATAATCCCCAGAATGGTCCCGTCCAGGGAAACCGCAAATCCGGTGGTTCCCTCCAAGGTGGAGCAATCCAGATACATCTTTCGGTACAAGCCATCGGGAATGATCACCACTTCCTCTGTGTAGGTGACTACCGCAGGGATGACTGCCCCCATCTCTCCCACTAGACTGCCGATCACCAGCACCGGTTTCCCCTTGGTGACCATATAGGAATTGCCCAGCGGAAGAACAGAAACTGACTTCATCAGCTGCTCATCCACCTGCTCCGAATCAACCTTCAGGATCATCATACCGGTCTGCTCATCTGCCCCACACAGGGACGCTGCCCGACGGCTTCCGTCAAAGAACTTCACCTGAAGTTCAACGCCCTCCTCGGGAAGAACGCCTCCCGACAGAATATAGAGACTTCCGTCCTGACCCAAATTCCAGATGACACCGGCACTCT
>JAFOFP010000170.1 GCA_017387285.1 Lachnospiraceae bacterium | reverse complement strand
CTTTATGAACAGGAGGCACTCTCATGAAAACCACATTCTCTGTTGTCGGCGACATGCTCGCCCAGCGCCGCATCCCCGCAGGCTACGAGGGCTACGAAAAAGTACAGGAGCAGATCACCAAAGGTGATGCCCGCTTCGTCAATCTGGAGACCACCCTCCACAACGGTGAATATTTCGGCAATCAGTTCAGCGGTGGAAGCTACCTCCGCGCCGTACCGGAAACGCTGGACGATGTAAAGGCCTTTGGATTTAATCTGTTAAGCTTTGCCAACAACCATTCCATGGATTTCGCCCACGGCGGACTGATGGCCACCAAACGGTATGTAGATGCGGCAGGCATTGCCAATACCGGTGCCGGTGCCAACCTGGATGAGGCTGCCGCACCTGCCTATCTGGATACCCCTGCAGGAAGGGTTGCCCTGATCTCCACCTGTACCATGGACAACGAGGCCGCACTGGCCGGTAAACAGTCCCGCCGCTTCCCCGGACGCCCCGGTGTAAACGGAATGCGACTGCAGGAATATATTCAGGTCACGGAGGATCAGCTCCGCGTGATCCGCGAGATCGCCGATGCCAGCCACGTCAATGCCCAGAAGGACATTGAGCGGGCAGAAGGTTATTTTCCTCCCATTCCGGAAGGGATCGCAGTCCTCAAGGATCTGCAATTCAAACAGGGCGATGAGACCAAATATATTACCCACCCTCATCCGGAAGATATGGCTCGCGTAGAAAAAGCCATCTATGAGGCCAGGATGCAGGCAGACTACATTCTGGTCAGCATCCACTCCCATGAACTGTCCGGTGACAAAAAGGAAAATCCTTCTGATTTTCTCAAAGAGTTCGCCCACCGCTGCATTGACGCAGGCGCTCACGCAGTGCTGGGTCACGGTCCTCACCTCTTAAGACCGTTGGAGATGTATAAAGGCTATCCCATCTTCTACTCACTGGGTGATTTTGTGATCCACAATGAGTGTATCCCCTTCGCCCCCGAGGAAATGTATGCGAAACAGCACCTGACCAGCGATGCGACCATGCGGGAGCTGTTCTGTGACCGATCTGCCGGATACACCAGAGGCCTCATGCGCGACCACCGTATGCTGGAGGCTGTCATTCCCTATTTTGAGATGGAGGATGGCAAACTCACCTATCTGGAATTGATGCCCATTGAACTCAACTTTGACCGTCCCGTATGGCAGAGCGGAAATCCCCGTTTCAGCAAGGAGCATGGAATCATCGAGCGATATGCCGAGATGTCAGCGCCCTACGGATGCAGGATCACCGTGGATGAGAGAGGGTATGGAATTGTGGAACTGAAACAGTAATTCAAAAAGGATGTGAAAAATGGGCTCCATTTTTCACATCCTTTTCATTAATCAATTATTTTCCTTAGGCACCCGCACTTCCCGGTAAACTGCTGCTGACTCTGCATGCAAATGCAGATTAAGCATACCGCCAGCGTCAATGTCATACTCCTTGCGACCCATGTTGTAGCCGTCCTTGCGAGTCTGCATCAGCCGCACCACCTTACTTCCGGGTGCTACGCCGATCTCCCATGCGGGAATACGCACATCCCGGGAGGTCAACGCACTGTTCACGGTGACAATGATCCGCTCCCGCTCAGTGAAACGACCATATACGATCAATCCCTGCTCCTCCATCAAGGGTTTTACGGCGCCGTAACGGAGTGCTTCGTATTTACGGTGGAGCCACACCATGTCGCTGTGGAACTCCCACAATTCGAAGTCCTCCTTGCCCCAAGGATAGGTACGCCGGTTATCCGGATCGGTAAATCCACATACACCTACCTCGTCACCATAGTAAATGCCGGGGGCTCCGGGCCAAGTCATCTGAATCACCACCGCCTCACGGAGAACATCCTTATTGACATCACGCTCTGCCGCTTCCGGCCCAAGAACCGCCACACGGCCTGCAATATGATTGGTTCTGGTGAGGAACCGGGAATGGTCATGGTTTGACAGCTCATTGAGCGCCGCCTCGATGGCCGGCCTGGGGATCAGGTTCATGAACCGCTTCATCTGCAGGAAAAATCCCGGGCCATCTCCGATACTCACCGGATGATACTCATCGCTGTGCTTCTCCATTCCGGTCAAAAACCAGGTTACCGGCTCCATAAATCCGTCATAATTCATTACCGAATCCCACTCTCCGGCATTCACCCAGTGAGAAGGATCACCATAATGCTCAGCAAACACGATGGCATTTGGATTTGCCTCACGCACTGCATCCCTGAAATCCCGCCAGAAACGATGATTTATCTCCGGAGTCGTTCCCAGATCGGCAGCCACATCCAGCCTCCATCCGTCTGCGTTAAAGGGTGCAGACACCCACTTCTTTCCAATCTCCAGAATGCGCTGATACAGCTCAGGGGACTCGTCATAATTCAATTTAGGCAAGGTGTCATGATTCCACCAGCCGCTGTAATCTTTATTATAGGGCCAGGTTCCCTTATCGCCAAAGCGGAAATAGCTGCGATAGGGGCTATCCTCGGAAATATATGCTCCGGGTGCAAAGCCATCTACGCCCTCATAGAGGCGCTGACGATCCATCCACTTATTGAATGATCCGCAGTGATTGAACACACCGTCCAGAATCACCTTCATGCCCCGGGCATGAGCCTCCTCCACCAGCTTGATAAACAGCTGATTGCTGGCCTCCAGATTTTTCATGGACGTCACACGGCGGCGATACAGCTCGTCCGGATGTACCGTTTTCTCGGCTGTCGTCTCTGCCCTCACTCCATCCACCGCTTCAGGGATCACATCCTCCTCCGGGAAGATCACACCGTAATGAGGGTCGATATAGTCGTAGTCCTGCGTGTCATATTTATGATTTGACGGGGACACAAAGATGGGATTGAAATAAATCACTTCTATGCCCAATTTTTTCAGATAATCCAGTTTCTCCAGAACGCCCTGCAGATCTCCGCCGTAGAAGCGCCCCACATCCATGCTGGCCGGATAGGAATGCCAGTCCTTAACCTGCTCCACCGGTTTTCCCTCGATGTAGCGGTATTCACCGTCCTGCACGTCGTTGGTCTTATCCCCATTGCAAAAACGGTCCACAAAAATCTGATAATACACCGCACCCCTTGACCATTTCGGCACCGAAAAACCGGGAATGATCAAAAACTCATCCTGAGTCCCCAGTACATCAACCGCACCGAAACGCTGATAATAACAGCTTTCCTTGGCGCCGATGGCTTTAAATGAGTATCGGATCAGTTTTTCTCCCATTACATAATCTGCCTCAAATACGTCAAAAAGCTCATCCGTGCGACGAAGCTCCATCGTAATGGGCTCCTCCCCCCGGACAAGCAGTTGTGCCGAAATCAGATCGTTTTTTGCAGCTCTGAATCGAATGGTTATTTTCTGCCCCGCCTCCGGTGTGAACGGAGTCACAAAGGACTCCGATTCATCGGAAAACAGGGCACGTCTATTGATTACTTCCATACAAGTCTCCATATCTATCTAGTGTAGTTATCTTTGCATCATGTCGGTAAATGGATCGATGCATACAAGCATTTTTGTTTCATTCAAGAATTAATCAAAGAGGGCTTCGAACTCCTCACGGCCGATCTTCTCTCTCTCCATCAATAAATCTGCCGTTTTGTACAGCACATCCTCATGCTGACGGATCAAAGCCTCAGCCTTCTGATAGCAGTCATCAATAATGGCCTTTATTTCGCTGTCGATCAGTGTTGCCACCGATTCACCATAACTGCGGGTATGTGCCAGGTCACGGCCGATAAACACCTCATCATCATCGCTTCCGTAGCGGATCATACCTACCTTTTCGCTCATACCATACTCGGTGACCATCGCGCGGGCAGTCTCTGTAGCCTGCTTGATATCCTGAGATGCACCGGTGGTAATATCACCGATGACGATCGCCTCTGCGATACGACCGCCAAGGCTGACCATGATATTTTCCAGCATGCGGGTTTTGGTCATATGCACATTATCCTTGCCGGGCAGGGGCATCGTATATCCTGCCGCTCCATTTCCGGTGGGGATAATGGATACCGTATGCACAGGGCCCACATGGGGGAGCACATGGAACAGGATCGCATGTCCCGCCTCGTGGAACGCAGTGATACGGCGCTCCTCCTCGGGAATTACCTTGCTGCGCTTCTCGGTACCGATACCGACCTTAATGAAGGACTTATTGACATCCTCCTGAAGGATGTACTGACGATTGGCCTTTGCTGCCACAATCGCTGCCTCATTCATCAGGTTTTCCAGATCTGCGCCCACAAAGCCTGCGGTGGTGCGGGCGATCTCGTGGAGATCCACATCCTCGGCAAGAGGCTTGTTTTTCGTGTGAACCCGGAGAATCTCCTCTCTGCCTTTCACATCGGGACGTCCCACCATGACCTTACGGTCAAAACGGCCGGGACGAAGAATAGCCGGATCAAGAATATCCACACGGTTGGTCGCTGCCATCACGATAATTCCCTCGTTCACACCAAAGCCATCCATCTCCACCAGCAGCTGATTCAATGTCTGCTCACGCTCATCGTGACCGCCGCCCATGCCGGTACCTCTGCGTCTGGCCACGGCGTCGATCTCATCAATAAATACAATACAAGGAGAATTTTTCTTTGCATCCTCAAACAGGTCACGGACACGGGACGCGCCCACACCTACAAACATCTCCACAAAATCCGAACCGGAAATGCTGAAGAAAGGAACGCCGGCTTCACCTGCCACCGCCTTGGCAAGCAGTGTCTTACCGGTTCCGGGAGGTCCCACCAACAGTACGCCCTTGGGAATACGGGCTCCTACCTTAATGTATTTCT
>JAFOFP010000169.1 GCA_017387285.1 Lachnospiraceae bacterium | reverse complement strand
GGGAAAACTGCGGTGAGCCGAGCCGGTTTGATTACAGGCTGTATGTGAGGGACAGATAATGAAAAAATTACTGATCGTGGTGGATATGCAGGTTGATTTTGTGGACGGTGCTCTGGGGACTCCGGAGGCGCAGGCCATCGTAGCACCGGTGGTGGAGAAGATCAAGGCTCATCAAGGGCCTGTGGTTTTTACCAGAGATACCCACGGTGAGGATTATCTTCAGACTCAGGAGGGCAGAAATCTGCCGGTGAAACACTGTATTAAGGATACCGAAGGGTGGCAGTTGACTCCTGCGGTGGAGGCACTGGTGGGAGATTGCAGGGTGTTCGACAAGATCACCTTTGGATCAGTGGAACTGGCCCGCTATGTATCCCGTCTTTTTCAGGCGGGAGAGATCGGCGGAGTGGAGCTCATCGGACTGTGCACCGACATCTGCGTGATTTCCAATGCCATGCTGGTGAAGGCGGCAGAGCCTGAGATGGAAGTTTCGGTGGACGGGACCTGCTGTGCGGGTGTGACACCACAGAGTCATAAAAATGCGCTGGAAGCCATGAAGATGTGCCAGATCAGGGTGCAGATATGAAGGCGGGATCATTATCTTGGGCAAAACAGGTCTACATAACCGAGAGTGAATGCATTCGACAGATGGAGTCTTATTTTGATGAAGATGCGTATTCAAAAGCGGTGGAATTACTGAAATCAGCCCCTCGGATTGGTGCCAGCGGCTGTGGCCACAGCGGGATTATGTGTCAGCATTTTGCCCACCTGATGTGCTGCATTGAGCGCCCGGCCAGATTTATCTCTCCCGCTGAGGCAGTTCACGGGGCCATGGGATTTTTACAGGCAGGAGACGTGATGGTGTTGGCCTCAAGAGGTGGGAAGACAGCCGAATTACTGCCTATGGTGGATATTTGTAAGAAAAAGGGTATCAGCATTATTGTGATCACTGAGAATACAGACTCACCTCTTGCCGTGGCGGCAGATGTGGTGCTTCGCCAGTATGTAAACCGGGAGACTGACCGGTACAATTGTCAGGGAACCACATCCTCAACGGCGCTGTGTGTGATCTTCCATGTTCTTCAGACGGCCCTCATTGAGGAAACCGGTTTTCAGAATGAACAGTTTGCGTTGGTGCACCCCGGTGGAGCCGTAGGTGAGCGACTGAACGCCGCATTTGGCGAGTTTGAAACCATAGGAAAATAAAATGAAGAATAGTCACTTATATCTGTCAGGGCGAAAAGGTCTTGACAGATAATTTTTTTTATTGTAACATTACAAATGTAATAAAGAATGACAAATGTAACGGAGAACCAATGGACAGAGATATCAAAACAAAAATTGCATTTTGGTATTACTCCGCCGGCATGACTCAGGAGGAGATTGCCAGACGGTTAAAGCTGACCCGCCAAAAGGTAAATGCAGTGATCGGCTCTCTGAAGGAGGACGGTATTGTTACCGTCAGCATCAGAGGCTGTGAACAGGATCATGTGGAGTGGGAGGCCTGTCTGGAGGAGCGGTTCGGTCTGACCAGAGCCATCATTGTGCCGGATTACGATGACCCGAAGTTGGGATTTCTGAAGGTGGCCAATGCGGCGGCTCAGTATCTGGAGGAGACTCTCGTCTCCGGGGATGTGATCGGCGTTTCATGGGGGCGTACCTTGGCGGCTACGATCCGGGAGATGCGGTTTGAGCGAAAACCGGACTGCAGAGTAGTGCAGCTGGTGGGAGCCCAGAGTATGGATGATTTCTCCGCCAAGTCCGACGATATTGTCCGGGCTTTGTCGGATAAGCTGGACGCGCCCACCTATATGCTCTATGCACCGGTGGTGGTGTCCAGAGCCGAGACGAAACAGCTGCTATTGGAGGAAAAGTCCATCGGCCGTTCGTTTGAGATGATGGATCGCTGTACGGTGGGGCTGTTCGGTATCGGTGAATTAAATGAAGAGTCTCTCATGTACCGAAAGGAGTTTTTTTCTTCGGAGGATATGGAGAGACTTCACGCTGACGGGTTTTGTGCCGATATCGGCATGAATCCGGTGAGAAGGGACGGAAGCACAGATAATTGCTTTTTGCAGGAGCGCCTGCTGAATGCCTCTGCTGAGTGTATCCGCCGGATGGACAATACCATCGGCGTGGCAGCCGGTGAGGGAAAAGCCGATGCAGTGTTGGCGGTACTGAGATCAGGACTGCTGAACACATTGATCATTGATCGTGGGATGGCAAAAGCCATCATGGAGAAGATAAAGGAGGAATAAATACCATGAAAATCTTTTTTACTGCAGAGTATGATCCCAAGGAACTGGAACCTCTGTTTAGTATGGGTGAGGTAGTTATGGACGGATGGGCGATAGGTCTTCCCAAGATGTCCGAGGAGGAGTTGATGGCAAAGACTGCCGATGCGGATATGATCCTCACAAGCTATGATGAAATTACCCGCGCTGTTATCGAGAATGCCCCTAATCTGAAGCTGATCGCATGTACCAGAGCCACCCCGGTTAATGTGGATGTGACTGCAGCCAAGGAGCGGGGTATCCCCGTACTGTTCACTCCCGGAAGGAACTCCGATGCAGCGGCAGAATTGACCATCGGTCTGATGCTCTCTATTGCAAGGAAGATCCCTATGGCTCACAGCGCCCTGAAGGCAGGCGAGTTTACCGTGGCAGAGGAGACCAACCGCGTGACCAAGGAAGGTCTGCGGGCGGATATTGTGTGGGATATCACTGAGACTTCCCCCTACTCCGTGTTCAAAGGCGTTGAGCTGAAGAATAAGACT